>JBBQCK010000251.1:0-5108 GCA_038318605.1 Tepidisphaerales bacterium
TGCAATTGGCTTTAATCTTCGTGACGGTCGCCGTAAAATAGCGTCATGGCCAAACGTTCCGATCCTTTTACGGTCATAGTCGAGCAGGATGAGGAAGGCTACTTTGTCGCCAACGTTCCGGAGCTGCGCGGCTGTCATACACAGGCCAGGTCGCTGGACGTGCTGATGAAGCGCATCATTGAAGCAATTTCGGTTTGCCTCGCCGATGAACCGCGCCCACCGCGGCGCACGTTCATTGCAGTGCAACAGGTGAAGGTTGCCTGATGCCTCGTCGCAAACGATTCACTGGCAAAGAGTTGATCCGCGCCCTGATGAAGTTCGGTTTTGCGGTCGTTCGCATACAGGGCAGCCACCATCGCCTCCGACATTCTGATGGCCGGAGAAACCATTGGCCCAGGTTTGCTCGCCCAAATCCTCCGCGATTGCGATCTAACCGACGAACAGCTTGAGGGTTTGCTGTAAAGTTGCCGCTTGGCGATGTCGCCAGTCCGGGAGCGACACTTGAACTCAAGCCATTGGATGCCGTCGCGCACTGCCTACTACGCCATTTATTCGCCGGGAATATAGGCGATTACACCGTCAAATGGGCTTGAGGCGGTGGCATAACGCTTTTTGCCGATGCGCCCCGCCTGATACGCCAGCAGCCCGGCTTCCAGGGCGTGGCGCATCGCATGGGCCATCTTCACCGGATCTTTGGCATGGGCGATGCCGGTGTTGAGCAGCACGCCATCCGCGCCAAGCTCCATGGCCGCCGAAACATCGCTGGCAGTCCCGACACCCGCATCCACAATGACGGGATAAGCGGCATCCCCTTCCTTCAGCAACTCCAGACAGAGCGAAAGATGCAAAGGATTGAGAATCCCCTGTCCGGAACCAATGGGCGAACCGGCCGGCATCACACTGGCCGCCCCGGCCTCCTTCAGCCGCACCGCGCCGCGTGGATCGTCGCTGGTATACGCCAGAACGGTGAACCCTTCCTTGACCAATTCTCGCGTGGCTTCGAGCGTACCGACCGGATCGGGCAGCAGCGTTTTTTTATCGCCCAGCACCTCGAGCTTCACCCACCACGCGCCGGGGTTTTTCTGTTTCTCGAGCAGCTCGCGCCCCAGCATCGCCACGCGCACCGCATCCTCGGCCGTAAAACACCCGGCCGTGTTCGGCAAAATGGTGTAGCGACCCAGATCGAGAAAATCGAGTAATGAGCGCCCCTGAGCATCCACCAACCGCTCCCGCCGCACCGCCACCGTAACTACGGTCGCCCCGCTGGCATCCAGCGCATCGCGCATGATCTCATGCGTCTGATACTTGCCGGTTCCGACGAAGAGGCGATTGGTCAACTCGAAATTGCCGATGCGGAGGGGTTGCATGGGAGGATTATAGGGAAATGCCACTGCTACGGCATCTTTAGGCAGGCTCGAACCGAAATCATGGTCAGTAACATTCCAAGCGGCGACTCCATCTTGCATCGTCGAGGGAGTCAGGAGTCAATTGCCACCCCGGCTTGGGCCGGCAAATGCCAGCGAAATGTTTTTCGAGCGGCCGGAAATCCCCGCGACTAATCCCGTAATTGACTTCCACTTTGCGCAAAGACGAACTGGATTGATCTCACAAACGACCGCCGTTTCGCGCAAACTTCAACCAGAAAGCGCCGCCGCACTTTACCACGATTCAGCCCAATAGATGCCCTCATTGTCTTCGGAGGAAACGGCCGCGCCGGTCGTCTCGCCGTGATTCCATGCGCCACCGCTGTGATCTTTGGCCGTTAGCGCATAGAGCGTGTAATGCGATGGGAAACCGGTCGTGTGTTTCGGATCATCCGAGGTATGGAAAGTCGTTGTCGGCCAGTTGTTCTTTTGATCCTCGTTGTAGTGATCGAAAAACCCGCCGCCAGCGTAGATGTGGCTCGTCTTCTTTTTGAGATCGTCCTCGATGGCCTTGATTTCGCTCGACGGCAGTTGCATTCGAAGCTGGATGTAAGCGCCGGCCTGTAAAAATCCTGGATATGCGGCCAAACGGACCTTCTGGGCCTGTGGCGGAATTTTCGATGGGAAGTGGATCACCAACCCCGACCTCGACCACTCCTTAAATCGATTCGCGTAATCTCCGACGTCAGTCGTCACCGCAGGAAAAGCGTACGAAAACCATGCCCATGTCAGGCTGCAATATACGACCGCTGCCACGGGAAGGAGGATGATGACGCGCACGAGGATTCTGAGATTTCGGCTGGGCATTTGGACCCGACAACTGCAACGGAGCACAACGGCCGCGAGATCGTGAGCCGCTTTCTCGGTTTAATATTAACCTCAAGGACCCGGGGATTCTCGTCGAAAATCCATTGCATCTCGACGCGGACGCCGGGGGACTTTGGCGATTGCGACGTTGCGGCAGCGATCTAAGAATCAGCCCCCTCCCACAAACGTGACGATCTCCACCTGATCCCCTTCCTTCAACGCTTCGCCATAGCGCTCGGCCCGAACCAGCCGGCGGTTCAGTTCCACGGCCACGCGCTCGGGCGTCAACGAATGCTCGGCCAGCAACGTCAGAATACTGGTCCCGTCCGCTACTTCCCGCGATTCGCCGTTGAGTGTGATGAGCATGGATAGTAGTCAGTAGGCGGTTGGCGGTAATCAGTGGGCAGTCGGCAGAGGCGATTCGGAGATTCAGGCTTCGGATTTCCAGTTGCCCTTCGTGCCTTTCAGCCTTTGCGTTGACCTCCGCATTCGGCACTAGACTTTCGGAATTCCTGGCAACCGGCAACCGACAACTTCCTCCTTGCACTTGAAACCTGCAACCTCTTTCTCACATTCCCATCCTCACTCCGATTCCAAATCGACGGGCATAAGCTGCGAAGGATTCTCTAAGTGCATACGCCCGCGTCAGAATTTCGTTTCGGGGCGTTTGTTTTGCAAGATCAGCGACGCGATCTTCGAGAGTTGCGTCGAGGCGATGCAGCGGCAGGCCAAGGTGCGATAGCAGAGAAAACCGTGTGTCGGCGGAGTCGCCGTAGAAAGTGACTGGCGTGCCGTGGCGGATGGCCGGCAGCGCGCCATGAAGCCGGCCGGTCAATACGAGATCGGCTTCACGGTATTCATTCATGTACTGCTCAGCAGATTCAAATTCCACGACGCGCACGCCGCGAAAGAGCTTCGCAAACTTGCGCTCATACGTTTCGTGCATGAGCAATGACACGGCCCATCGACGGCGCAGCCGTTCGACAAGGGCGAGTTGCGTCGGGAGGGAAAAGCGCGACAGCGAGACGATGAGCCGCCGGCCGCGAACGGGCTTCCAGTATTCGATCGGCGCGTCGGCCAGCAGCGTGGGACACCCGACGAACATCGCTTCGATGCCCCCTTCGGTCAGGGCACGCTGTGTGAACGGATCGCGCGTGCCGACAGGCGTCGTGTGTTTACGCGCCACGGCGAGGTTGACATCGCCCGCGCGCCGCAGCGGGCGGGTGAGCCACGCAGGGGTGGCCATGCGTGCGAGCATTGCGGCGTGCGAGGTGTGGCCGGCCTGCCAGAGACATCCGCCCATGCAGGGCTTTGGCACGTTGATCTGGTCGAAGGCGTCGTAGCCGACATTCTGGCCAACCTGCAACGTGGTGCAGCCGGGGGAAACGAGCAGATCGCATTCGCGGTTGATCTGTTCGATCACCGCGGGGCGCATCGGTTGAAACGAGTCAAACGCAATCCGCTCGACGCCGAGATCGAATGCGCGGCGAACCGAATATTCGATCAATACGTTGCCATGGTTGCGCGCGCCCTGGGCGATCGAAGCCCACGCAAAGCGCGGCCGGGGATTTGCGGAGTCGCTGTTGGAAGTCATGGTCGCCGCGCCGGGCAATGTAGCGGCACGATATCCTCGGGCAAGTGTTGGAGGCGACCAAGGCATACCCAGCCGCCAACTGGCTTCCGGCAATCGGCCGCTTCCTCCTGGCGTTTGCTTTGCCACATCGTCGCTCCTACGCTGGCCGGCCATGCTATTCGTCATCGTCATGACGGTTTACTGGGGGGCGCTGGCGACGTGGTTCGGGGGCGTGCTGTTTGTCGCGGTCATGGCGCCGGTTGTGTTTCGCACGGTAGAGGAAAGCAAGCCGATTTTGCCGATGGTGCTGTCGGTGAATCTCGAAGGACAGCACGGATCACTTCTGGCCGGCACGATCGTCGGCAATATCCTCAAACTGCTGGCGCGGGTTCAGATCGGCTGCGCGGCGGCGCTCTATCTTTCGATGGGTGCGCAATGGCTGCTGCTGCCCGAACAAATCAAATTCAATCAGGTGACTACGCTGCTGCTGGTGCGATCGGCGCTGTTGGTCGGCGCGACGATACTGCTC
The DNA here is from genome assembly GCA_038318605.1 of Tepidisphaerales bacterium. Classification (GTDB taxonomy): domain Bacteria; phylum Planctomycetota; class Phycisphaerae; order Tepidisphaerales; family Tepidisphaeraceae; genus JBBQCK01. The sequence continues at coordinate 4,334 of JBBQCK010000251.1, forward strand.
ATTTACGATCGCCGGGCGATTTCGCCGCGCATGTGGCGCGCCCGCAATGAATACCTCGAGTCGGCCGACGATCCGGATGTCGCCAATCCCGCCAAGGAACGCTTCGATCGCTACCATCGCGAAAATGTTTCGCTTCTGGCGATGATTCTGTCGCTTTTGGCGGGGTTGATTCTGTTCAGCGCCGCGATTATCCAGCCGGCGATCTACTGACCACGTTCTAGTCCTCGATTTCATCCGGCGTGGCGCACCCATGCGTCGTAAGTTTGCCAGCCGCGCCGGCCGGCGCGATACTAAATCGTGAGTGGGTGTGCGATCCAAAACTTCCGGCGCTACGTTTTCCCGATCCCTGGCGGCCCGGCGGATGCGGGCCGAGGCGATACTTCCGATCCTTCGCACGACCTATCCCAAGGCGCGCTGTTCGCTTAATTTCGGCAATCCATTCGAGCTGTTGGTCGCGACGATTCTTTCCGCGCAATGCACCGACGAGCGCGTCAACATGGTGACGCCCGTTTTATTTGCGCGCTTTCCGCATGCGGCGGCGATGGCGGCGGGACGGATCGAAGCCATTGAAAAGCTGATTCAATCGACGGGGTTTTTTCGGAACAAGGCTAGAAATTTAAAGGGGATGGGTGCAGCGCTGGTGGCCGATCAAGATGGACAGGTTCCGCGCACGATGGATGAGCTGACGGCGCTTCCCGGGGTTGGTCGAAAGACAGCCAACGTCGTGCTGGGAAATGCGTTTGGGATACCGGCGGGGGTCGTTGTCGATACGCAC
>JBBQCK010000252.1:0-5089 GCA_038318605.1 Tepidisphaerales bacterium
TAACGTCGCTTTCCTTCATCACGTTTGCATTTCAGGGAATGGTCGAGGGTCGAATGGGAGGAAAAACATTGACTCGCGCCGACCTCGCCGAAGCCGTTTACCGGAAGGTCGGCTTGTCGCGCACGGAATCCGCCGAACTGGTCGAAGCGGTTCTCGATGAAATCTGCGAGGCGATCGTGCGCGGCGAAACCGTCAAGCTGTCGTCCTTCGCCACTTTCCATGTCCGTGACAAGAGCCAGCGCGTCGGCCGCAACCCGAAGACCGGCGAGGAGGTTCCGATCCTGCCGCGCCGCGTCATGACGTTCAAGGCCTCGAATGTCCTGAAGAGCCGCATCCTGCGCTCGCATCAGAACAGCAAGGGCAAGGCCGCCAGGTCATAGGCGAATGGGCCCGGTCATGACTTGCCGGCAATGCGATGCGGGCGACATTGGCTGTTCGCCGGCAAAGGCCCGATTGAGAAAAGAAAGCTCTGACGCGGTCGTCGCCGGGGTTGAATATTCTCGGTAAACGGCTGGAATACGTCACGATTCGGCGGGCGGGCTGGAGAGCTGGTTTTCATGGAAAAAAGTCCGGATGCGTTCCGCACCATCAGTGAAGTTGCCGAAGATCTGGATCTGCCGCAGCACGTGCTGCGTTTCTGGGAGACGCGCTTCACGCAGATCAAGCCGCTGAAGCGCGGCGGCGGCCGCCGTTACTACCGGCCGCAGGATGTCGAGCTGATCAAGGGCATCCGCCACATGCTCTATGATCAGGGCTACACCATCAAGGGCGTCCAGAAGCTGTTGCGCGACAACGGCAATCAGTTCCTCGTGGCGATCGGCAGCGGCAACCTGACCGCGGCCGAAGCCATCGCCCAGCGCAAGCAGCCGGAACCGGCCGGCCCGCCGCCACAGCATTCCGCGCAGCGCAGCCTCGACGACGAGACATTGGTCGGCGAGCCGAAAATCAGGCCGAACCGGCGTTTCTTCGGACTGGGGAAAGCCGAGGATGACGGCCCGGTGGCGCCGGATTCGGCAAAACTGTCGCGCGACAACCGGGCGCTGCTGCAGGAGGCTCTGTTCGACCTGCTGGAATGCAAGCGGCTGCTCGACCAGGTGCGTTGAGACGGGGCCGGGGATGGGAATTGCGCGCCCGGTGTTGCCGCGATGCGCCAAACCGACAGCGTTCGTGGGCGCCGCGCCTGCAATCTGAGTGCGGCAGCTTGACTTCGACGTAATCTTGTTAAGATTATTACCTTGGGTAAGGTGGGCTGGCGGGTTTCGGGAGAGATCGACGGCCTTTGACTCTGTGCTTTTTCATGGAGAACGACCGTGGCGGTTGCCCTGCAAAATTCCGTACCGGTAACGGAAAACATCAACACGGCTTCCTTCGGCGTCGGGCGATACGTCGCGGATGGTGAGAAATGGGGCGGCGCCGTCGGCACCGGCGTCACGTTGGACTTCAGCTTTCCCGGTTATGGATCAATCTGGAAGAACCCTTACGGCTCCAGCGACGAGCCTTTTGGCAACGGCTACTTTGTGCCTCTGACTCAACTCGAGCAATCTGCTGCGATCGCGGCAATGAATACGTGGTCGCAATTCGTAAACGTAAATTTTGTACAGGTCGCTGAGGTCAATGATCAAAGCGGGTTTGGCACGGTCGGAGAAATACGGTTCGCAAAGTCTTATAAGCTGGGGAACACTGAGTCCGCTCACGCGTACTTTCCGAGCGGACAGTCCAATCCGCAGGCGGGCGATGTCTGGTTCAACCCGAGGAATCAGTTCAACCATGACGGTGGCAGCGTCCCGGCGGGTTCGTTCGATTTTCAGACGATTCTCCACGAGCTCGGTCACGCGCTCGGCCTGAAGCACACCTTTGACGATGCGAATTTCGGCCCGGCCAACCATGCGCCGGTGTCGCATGACAATTACTTCTACTCGATCATGAGCTACACCGCGTCGCCGTGGTCTGCGCCCAAAAACAATTTTGCCACGTTTTATCCGACGACCCCGATGTACGACGACCTCGTGGCGATGGAGACGCTGTACGGCCGTCGGCTGATAAACACCGGCGACACGACCTACAATTTCAACGACGGCGTCCGCTACTGGCAGGCCATCAACGATGGCGGCGGCCGCGACATGATCGCCTACAACGGCGCCGAGAACAGCACGATCAATCTCAATCCCGGCACCTTCAGCGCCGTCAGCGAGGCAATCGCGTTTCACCGACCGAACGGAACGACAGTTACGTCGCGGGCCACGGTAACGATCGGCCCCAATGTCCTCATCGAATATGCGCGCGGCGGCAGCGGCAATGACACGCTGACCGGCAACAACATCGCCAATTCGCTGCAGGGCATGAACGGCAACGACGTCCTCAACGGGCTGAACGGCAACGACGTCCTGAAGGGCGGCAACGGAAACGACAGCCTGCGCGGCGGGTTTGGAAACGACACCCTCACGGGCGGCCCCAACAACGACGTCTTTCTCTTCAATGCGCCGCTGAGCTCGTCGGCAAACCGCGACATCGTGACGGACTACAATGTGGCGCAGGACAGCATCTATCTCGAGAATGCCATCTTCACGCATCTGCCCCTTTCGGCACACCTGAACCCGGCCTACTTCCGGGCGGGAACGGTCGCGCTCGATGCCAATGACTACATCATCTACAACAGGGCCAATGGCTTGCTCTCCTACGATCCGGACGGAAATCACGCCGGAAGCGCTTTGCAGATAGCGGTGCTGTTGGGCCACCCGTTGATGACCGCCTACGAATTTACCGTGTTCTGAGCGTCTCGCCATCTCCGGGCTACGGGGCTGTTGCGCGGCGGGCCTCGAATGACATTGGGCAAACCCGATCAAGCTGCTCCGGCCGCTTCGTCATGGTGCACAGGTGGGCCAGATCGGCGGTCTGGAAAGGATTCATTATCCACAATTTTCAATGAATTGTTAATCTAGAATAGATGAATTACTTTAGATGTACTAACAATTTATTATTTGTGGGAACGATGTTTACGCCGGGGTATTTCTGTGATGTCCGGTTCGCCTCGCGGTTATTGCACATAAGGTGCGATGGTTCGATGTGCCCGCTGCGCAGAAGGCAACCATGGCGACCCCCAACAGCAATTCGGTTCCGTTCACCTCCTTCGATCCGGCGTTGCTCGGCCTCGGCAGATACCTGTCCGATGGCGAAAAATGGGGTGGCGCGGTCGGGACCGGCGTGGTTCTTCCCTTCAGCTTTCCCGGCGCCAACGGCCCGGTCTCGCATCCCGGCAACTACAGCTCGACCAACGAATGGAGCAGCTGGTCCGCCCTGAATTCGAATGAGCAGACCGCCGTCGGTTATGCCCTGGCAATTTGGGGGTCTTTTGCGAACGTCAGCTTTGTCAGGACGACCGATACCTCGGCCAATGTCGGCGAGCTGCGTTTCGCGTTCTCGCATACCTTGGGCACCAACGAGGTCGCCCATGCCTATCTCCCGAACGGCTATCCGTCCGATGGCGACGTCTGGTTCAATCCCGCCTATTTCAACACCGATCGCGGAGCCGTCATACGCGGCTCCGACGACTTTCACACCATCCTGCACGAGGTCGGCCACGCATTGGGGCTGAAGCATTCGTTCGATTCGCCGAACCCCATCCCGGCGGCGCTGGACAATTACTTCTACTCGATCATGAGCTATACGGCCTCGCCCTTTTCGGCGCATGGCGACGGTTCGGCGTCGTTCTACCCGACCACGCCGATGTATTTCGACCTCCTGGCGATCGAGGCCATGTATGGCCGCCGCGTGGTCAATACCGGCGATACGACCTATAATTTTGCCGACGGGGTCCATTACTGGCAGGCCATCAATGACGGCGGCGGCCGTGACATGATGGCCTACAACGGTGCCGAAAACAGCACGATCAATCTCAATACGGGCGCGTTCAGCGCCGTCAGCGAGGCAATCGCCTTCCATCGGCCGGACGGAACGACGGCCACGTCACGGGCGACGGTGACGATCGGCCCCAACGTACTGATCGAGTATGCGCGCGGCGGCAGCGGCAATGACACGCTGACCGGCAACAATATCGTCAACTCGCTGCAGGGCATGGGCGGCAACGACTCATTGAAAGGGCTGGGCGGCAACGACGTTCTGCAAGGGGGCACGGGCAACGACATCCTGCGCGGCGACCTTGGCAACGACACGCTCACCGGCGGCGCCAACAACGACATATTTCTCTTCAACGCCGCGCTGAGCTCGTCGACGAACCGCGACATCGCGACGGACTACAACGTGGCCGAGGACAGCATCTATCTCGAGAACGCCATCTTCACGCATCTGCCGCTGTCGGCACACCTCAATCCGGCGTACTTCCGGGCGGCGTCCATGGCTCTCGATGCAAACGACTACATCGTCTACAACAGGGCCAACGGCCTGCTGTCTTACGATCCCGACGGCAATCATGGACTGGCTGCGATCCAGGTGGCGATCTTTCAGAACAAGCCTTTGCTCGCAGCTTACGAGTTCACCGTGTTCTGATTGCGTGAGGCGACGGCGGCCAGATGCGGCCAGTGATAGCTGTCTGCACGCTGCACTGCGTCAGCCGCTTCGAGAATCGCTTTGGCAGGGCGCGAGGATCGGGCTCTGGCGGCAGCGGCGGAGAATTCCGATTGACCGGCACGGCGCATTGACGATAGACGTCAGCCGGTTCGGAGCGTAGCGCAGCCCGGTAGCGCACTTGACTGGGGGTCAAGGGGTCGTGGGTTCGAATCCCGCCGCTCCGACCATTAAGTACCGGAAGTATTTTACATTTTTTGGATCCTGCCGGAGGCTGCGACACCAACACAATGGACAAAGGGCGCTCAAAGCGCGCCCTTGGGCGGCCAGAGTCGCGAAAAGTGCCGAAGTCGGAGCGAGGATGTTCCCCGGAGCAGCCCCAGCCGTGTCGCTGACGTACCCCCCCCGTCGGCTGGCCAGGTCGGAAAAGCTCCCGCGGCTTGGCGCTTTAGATCACGACGAAGTCTACAGCAGAGAGCGGCGGCTTGTTGACGAGGACGGCGAGCAGAGTGGCGCCGCCAGCGCCGTTGCCGTTGCTGTCGTAATAGAGCGCACCGGTCGACTGGTT
>JBBQCK010000253.1:0-5068 GCA_038318605.1 Tepidisphaerales bacterium
GGCTCCTTGGCCTTCAGCCACGGCATCATCTTTCTAAGGCGGCGGCCGGTGACTTCGACGGGGTGGGTGTTGTCGGCTTCGTACAGGCGGTTGAAGTTTTTCATACCTGCGACATATTCCGCCCGCCACTCCTTCGCGAACTGGCCGGACTGAATCTCGCCGAGGATCTTTTTCATCTCCGCTTTGGTTCGATCGTCGACTACGCGCGGGCCGCGGGTGAGATCGCCATATTCGGCGGTGTTCGAGATTGAATACCGCATGTAATCCAAGCCGCCCTGATAGATCAGATCAACGATCAGCTTTACCTCGTGAACGCATTCAAAGTACGCCATTTCGGGCGGATAACCCGCCTCTGTCAGCGTCTCGAAGCCTGCCTTGATCAGCGCGCTCAGGCCGCCGCACAGGACGGCCTGTTCTCCGAAGAGATCGGTTTCACATTCATCCTTGAAAGTGGTCTCAATCACGCCCGATCGCGCCCCGCCGATGCCGCGCGCCCACGCGAGGCCGATCTTGCGGGCGTTACCGCTTGAATCCTGATGCACCGCCAGCAGGCACGGCACGCCACCCCCCTTTTCAAATTCGCTGCGCACCAGATGCCCGGGCCCCTTGGGAGCGACGAGAATCACATCGACATTGGCCGGCGGAACGATGGTCTTGAAATGCACATTGAACCCATGCGTCACGCCGAAGCACTGGCCGGGGCGCAGATGCGGGGCGATGCTTTTCACGTAAACATCCGGCTGCACCTCATCGGGCAGGCCAATGATGAGCAAATCGGCTTTCTTCACGACATCCTCGACGCTCATCGGCGTGAAACCCTTTTCGCTGGCGAGTCGCCCATTGGCGCTGTCGGGGCGATTGGCAACGATGACATTCACACCGCTCTCGCGCAGGTTCAACGCGTGGGCATGCCCCTGCGATCCAAAGCCGATGACGCCAACGGTTTTGCCCGCAAGGCCGTCCAGCGGTGCATCCTGTTCATAAACCATCTTCAGCGGCTCTGCCATGTGTCTACCTGCTCCTGCGTATGTGAATCGATGCCTTATATCACCCGGCCGGGCGAAAGTCGGGCGATCGTATGGAATCGCGGGGCGGGTGTCAAAAAGTGGATATTAAGCAATGCCGCTCAGTGGGCGGTGCGGGCCGAGAAAATTGCCGGTTGCCAGTAAGAGTTGCAAGTTCCAGGTTGCAGGTTGCAAGTGAACAAAGACGCCTGTTTCGAGCTTCCAGTTTCCAGTCTCTTGTCGTTGCCTGTTGCCGGTTGCCAGTGAAGCGCGGACCGGCATTTCCCCAGTATTTTGCAGGCGATGCCTGCCTAACGTTTCACGTTTGACGTTTCAACGCCCAATCCGCGGAGGATTGCTCACCCTGCCTTGGCACAACGCGCCCCGATGATCGTTCGCCCTCAGCCGCTCTGCGGTGATTTAATTGCCTGCGATCAATTCGCGGCCCTGGCCTCAGCCTCGGAAGAATCCGCCCGAATCGAGGCCGCCGCGCAGGCCGCCGCGTTTCTTTTCGCGTTGGGCGCGTTCGGCGTCGGCTTTCTTGCGGGCTTCAAGCTGCTCGGGCGTGGGCGGGATAACCTCGGGGCGATGGCGTGCGGAAAGAGACACGCGATGCTTTTCCACGTCGAATTCAATGACACGCACCTTCAGTTCCTGGCCGACCTTCGCCACATCGCCCACCGTGCGCACGCGCTGGTTGGACAGTTCGCTGATGTGGACCAGCCCCTCGACGCCGGGCTCAAGTTCGACGAACGCGCCGAAGTCAACGACGCGGCTGACCTTTGCCGTCAGAACGGTGTCGGCGGGATAGCGCTCGGCGGCGGCCGCCCATGGATCGGTCCCCGCCTGCTTGAGGCTAAAGGTCAGGCGATGCTGCGACGAATCGATGTTCAGCACGATCACCTGAATCGTCTGGCCATCCTTCACGATGTCGGATGGGTGGCGGATGCGCTGGTAGCTTAGTTCGCTGGCGGGTAGCAGGCCCTCGATCCCCTCCTCAAGCTGGAGAAAAGCGCCAAAATTTTCGACGCGGCTGACGCGCGCGGTCACGGATGTTCCGGCGGCGTAGCGGGAGACGGCGTCGATCCAGGGGTCGGCCATCGCTGCCTTGAGGCTCAGGCTCAATTTGCCCGACTCCTTGTCGATCTTGACGATCTTCACCTCGACGATGTCGTTCTCATTCACCACCTCGCGCGGGTGCTTCACACGCCGATGCGACATCTCGCTGACGTGTAGCAATCCATCGACGCCGCCAAGATCGACGAATGCGCCAAAGTCCATCACCGTGCGCACCACACCGCGGCGAATCTGCCCCTCGGCCAGATCGGCCAGCAGCTTTTCCTTTGCCGCCTCGCGTTCTCGCTCGAGGATGTTTCGGCGGCTGAGCACCAGACTGCGATTGTTGCGCTCGACGCGAGTCACCTCGGCAGTCATGCGCTCGCCGATGTGGATCGAGATGTCCTTGACGTGATGGATGTCCACCTGTCCGGCGGGCATGAACGCCTTCATGCTCTTGACCTCGAGTTCGAGGCCCCCCTTGTTCATGCCGGTGACGGTGGCTTCGACGATCTGGCCGGGCTCGATGGTGTCCCAGTTGATGTTCTGCGAAATCGCGCCCTTTTTGCTCAGGGAGTAAAGCCCCTCGCGCTCGTCGAATCGCTCGACGACAAACTCGTGTTCGTCGCCGACCTTGACGCTCTCGAACTGAAGGATGGGTGCGATCCCCTGCTCCTTTTCGCCCAGATCAACAAAGACCTCGTCGTTGCCCAGGCGGACGACCTTGCCCTTAATGATGCCGCGAATGCGCGGCCGTTCGGCGACGGCCCCGCCCTCCTGCGGCTTGTCGAAGCCGTAAAGCGTCTCGAGCGAGACATCGCCCAGTGCCGCATCGACCTGCTGGTCGAGCGCTGGATCGGAGGCGGGGCGGAACTTTTCCTTGTACGGTTCGTTGGTGGACTCGGCCATTGGGGTCGGGCTCGTTGCGGACGATGCGTCGCCTTGGCCGGACAAATCGGCCCGGCACTGAAGTATACATTTAATGCTACCGCCCCGCCTCGAAAAACGAAAACCGGCTGGCGGCGGAAATTGCCCGCTTCATAGGCGGGGAATCAACGTGCTGCCGGGGCGCAGAAAGCGGACGCATTCCGAAAACGGGATGCGGACTCTGCCCGGGCCAAAGCTACGCCGTCGCGGTCCGCGTCCTGCGGCCAGTAGAACAGGCCGGCCGTTCCCGCGACAATCCGATCGGGCATCGAAGGCCTCCAATCCCGTCCGGCAGAGCTGGCCCGTCTGTCAAACTTCGGCCTTCAGTTCGGCGGGATCGGCGATGGCTTCGTCGTGGGTGTAGTGGTCGGTCTGGTTGAGGTCAAGGGCCGAGCCGAACGTTTTTGGGCAAACATCCAAGGTAGAAAATCGCCTTCCGACATTGCTTTCGACCACACTTTGTGCCCCACACCGGGATACTCGTTGTACCTCGGCTTTGCGCCGGCATCTTTCAGCGCCTTGATCATGTCCCGGCTGCGAGCCACGGGTACGCTCTCATCCAACTCACCATGAAATGCCCATGTCGGCACATTGGCGATCTTGACAGCTTGAGCCTCGTCGCCTCCGCCGCAGATGGGCATCGCAGCAGCGAACAGGTCGGGCCGTCGGCTGATCATTTCCCATGTCCCATACCCGCCCATGGAGTTGCCGAAAACATACACCCGATCTGAATCGATTGCGGGATTTCGCAGCATCGACTCGACCAACGCCAAGACGGCCGCCGCAGGCTTCGATGGTTCTGCTGGCTGAGCGTGATCCCTGGTCCAATACTTGCCATTGGTCCACGACCCTTCCGCCGGGCATTGCGGCAGGATCATATAACACGGGAACATCTGACGGCTTTCGTCTCGACCAAACAACTTTCGCACGTTGCCAATGACCTGTTTTGAATTGTCATCACCGCACTCACCGGAGCCGTGTAGAAATAGCACCAGCGGATATCTGACGTCCGGTTTGGGAGCGATGGGTTTGAGAAGCCGGTAGGGTAATTTGAAGCCGCTTTCGGCGACGAACACGTCCGCCTCGAACGGATCGCTCGGCCCCGTGGTCGGCTGAGTTGCCGCCGGCTGGGCAAAGCTGCTTTCCAAGAGCGTGGCCAACGCTGCAATGACCACAAGGAACCGCAGAAGGATGTGCAGGTTTTTACTAGCCAGTGTTTGTGCCTCGGCTGGCGCATTCCAAGGCAAAAGCTCAGAGCTGGCTTTACCCAATGTTTTCGGGTGACAGCGCGAACGCGACTCCAATGGCTGCATTTGAGGACGTTATCGATTAAGGCTCGCCGAAGGAAGCAATCGCCGGGTGCGCAAGGCTCCGGAAATACTTGACGCTGTCACGAGAACTCGCGTCAACTTGCGGAGGCGCTCCCTTGTCGACTTCGATTGCGGCGCGTGTCAATCCACTATGAGGAACGCGGGGCGGCTCGAGCAGCAGGTGCCGTCGGCGGTGGTGCCGATGACGTGGAGGGCGTGCAGGCCGCGGTCGAGCTTGATGTTTTCGAGCTGGTACGGGGCTTCTGCCACTTCGCCGAGCAACTTGTCTCCGGAGTAGAACGAGAGCTTGGCATAGGTGCCGGAGGTCTCGGCAGCGAACTTGAGCGGCGTGCCGTGCTTAATCACATTGCCGTAGCCGAGGCCTCCCTTGGGGCCGACGCCCTTGTGATACTCAACTACCGGCTCGGTCAGTTTCAAGTTGGGCGTGCTCGAGTGGTACGACCGCCACATGTGGGCGGCGTACTTGTCGGGCATCCACGTCGGCGCGACGAATCCCTTAGCATCGGCGTACAGGCTGATGGTGTTGAACTGCGAAACCTGGTTGTAGTCGCCGGCCCATCCGGCGGTAATATCGACGGGCTTGAGTTGGACCGGCTGGCCGGCGGGAGGAGTCACGCCGGGAAGGCGGAGGGCAATGCAGCGGTCTATGTAAGCGGCGAAGAAGTTGAACTTCGAGTAAATGCCGTGGCTGAATCCATAAGTGGTGGCGAAGCAGCAAAGGTTCTCGGGCGGTGTGGGCTTGCCATCGAG
>JBBQCK010000254.1:0-5057 GCA_038318605.1 Tepidisphaerales bacterium
CGCAATGGTTCTGTGCGACGGCGATGCCGGGCCGATCATTCTTCGCCGCAGTCAGGCGGGGCGCTGGCAGGTGGTATTGCCCATGATCGATCAAATTGACGAAAATCCCACCGGCCGGCAGCGGCCCGATTCGCGCATCGCCCTCCTGACCGAACAGGCTGCCGCCGTTCAGGTGACAACCTCACTTGTGCGCCAAGGCCGGATCAACAGCGCCGATGAGGCGGAAAAGGATCTGGCGGCGCGGATGGAAAATGCCGGCGGCAACGCCCGGCTTCGCGAAGGATCGACCAACCAGGACTGACCATGACGATCTCTAATGTTGGCCTATGGCGCAACCCGGCGTTCGCCGCCCTGCTGGCAATTCTGTGCATCGCCGGCATGGGTTGCGGCGCGAAAGTTGAACCGAAGTACGATCGATCCACCCCGAAACAGGCAGCGGCCGCGCTTTTGGATGCAATCTCATATGAAGACGCCGATCAGATTGGCAAATCCTTCGCCAACGGGACTGACCCCGACTATATCGCCGCAATGACCGACATTGCCCATGCGTCGGCAAAATTGCGGAAGGCGGCCGAGACGAAGTGGGATCCCGAACGCGCCAAACAGCTTGAAGGAGATGTCGATCCGGTTGCGCGCGATAGTCCGCGCTATCAAAATGCAACAGAAAATAAGCAACCTGATGGCAGTATCGCCTTACAAACCGCCAACGGTGAAAGCATCATGCTGAAGCACGAGGGCAGCGAGTGGAAAGTGGATCCCGCGGCCGGCCACGATCTAAAGGATGGCGCAGCCCGTATGCGCGCTGCCGCCAAAGTACTCGAAGCCGTCGCGGCCGACGTCGCGGCCAACAAGTTCAACGATGGCGACAAAGACAAAAACATCCGCGACGTGCGCACCGCCATTCAGGCCCGTCTCGCCCCTGCGATGAAACCAGCCCCTTCACCCGAATGAGGCGGCGATTCAAGCATCATCTGTCATATCGTCAGGTCCGTCGGTCTCTTCTGGTGGCACCTGGAGGCGCCGGCCGGCTTCTTCCCAGGCGTCGAGGTAGCTCGTGCGATAACGCGGCGCGGTGCGGCGCGGAAAGAAAAACCGGCCGATGCCAAAGGTCATCCAAAGGCCCACAAAGAGCGTGAGAAGGAGCAAAGCCAGTATCAGCGCGGATATGGCGGCCAGCTCGTGGCGACCCTGTGTGGTGGCCTGCTTGGCGGCGTCGGCGGCTGGGTAGAGAAATCGCTGGCTGACGACGATCAGCAGCGCGAAGAACGCGCACAGGAAGATGACCACGGCCAGAACCGATCGGCCGGCCCGCAGCCGGAAAATTGGTGATTTGGCGCGGTTCATGGTTGTTCCGTTCCGACGGTTCCAGACCGTTACCATCGTACATCTTCGCGGGCGTTGATGGGATGTTTTTTCTCGAGATCATCGACCAGTGCAGCGGCGTCCTGTTCCATGTTTTTGGGGACGATCACTTTCATGCAGATGTAAAGATCGCCCGATTCCTGGCCGCGTGTGATGCCCTTTCCCTTTAGGCGCAATTTCGCACCGCTGCTGGTGCCCGGCGGAATGGTGATGGTCACGCGACCGTCGAGCGTCGGCGCATCCAGCCGCGTTCCGCGGATTGCTTCGTAGATACTGATGGGCACATCGACTAGCAGATCGAGCCCTTCGCGGCGAAACCACGGGTGCGGCTGCACCTTGGTGACAATGTACAAATCACCCGATTTTCCCGGATGTTGCTGGCCCTTGCCGCGGATACGGACGCGCGATCCGTCCTTCACGCCCGCGGGAATTTTTACCTCGATTGTCTCGACCTGGCCATCGCGGCTGATCTGCAGCGGAAGCGTGGTTCCGCGGGCGGCCTGTTCAAAGGTTAGATTGACGACATGCTCGATATCTGCGGCCGGGTCCGGGCGGCTGCGGGCGCGGGCGCTTCTCGTGCCGCCGGCCGATGGCCTGGCGCCGCCTGCCCCGAAAAACTGCTCGAACATGTCGGAGAATCCGCCGCCGTCAAAATCCTCGCCATTGACGTTGGGGCTGGTTTGCCAGCGCTGACCTGCCCGCCCTGCGCCGGCCCGTCGGAACGCTTCGAACGGATCGCCGCCCGGCGCGCCACCCCGCCCGGCCGCTCCGCCGATGCTGGCGTGGCCGAACTGATCGTAGTTCCGCTTTTTCTCCGCATCCGAAAGCACGTCGTACGCTTCCTGGGCCTCCTTGAACTTCTCGTCGGCTTTGGGATCTCCCTTGTTGGCGTCCGGGTGATATTGCCGAACCAGTTTGCGATGCGCCCGCTTGATCTCCTCGGCCGACGCATTTCGCGTCACGCCGAGCGCTTCATAGTAATCACGTTTGGCCATGGCTTATCGGGTTGATTGTACTCGCAGTGCCCCGCCGCGTCCCGATGCGGGATGATGTCCGCCGATTATTGCCCACCCTCATGCCGAAAGCACAGTGCCACCCCAGCAACACACTCGGAATACCAAAACCCAGACTCGCAGAAAAAGACAGTTCCGCTTCGTGCGCCAAAACAGATTTTTCGCACCAGGCCTAGCCAAAAAAACGAGCTTTGAACGGCTACATTGCAAGACGTCTCATCGCCTTTTTCAAGCGGTCACGAAGAAGCGTAAGTTCAGGATCCACGTTCAGGAGCCGGCCGTCGAGAATTTTCAAAGTAGCGCGAACCTCAGCAAGCAAATCGGCGAGCGCACCGCTGTTCAAGCCTTGGAGCGCCAATCCGTCGCACGCGCGGATCGAAGCCGTTGCGCGCTCTGTCGCCTCATCCGCAGTTCGGGGTCCGCGTCCGCCTCGATTAATCTGATTCGTATGCGGACCGTAGGCCTGTTCGAACGCCTGCCTGTGCGTGAGTACAGGTGTCGCAGCCTCACGGCTATCAACGCGACGGGTCAGAGCGCGTCGCACGATGCTGTCGACAGGTTCCTTTTTCATTGCTGCCTCGTTCACACCACATTCCATCTTGACTCAGAACTGCACTTTGCCTTTATCGCACCCGGCAAGATTCGAACTTGCGACCGGCGGATTCAGGTTTGTGCGGCTTTCGCCGCTCCCTGGGCTCTCCCTTTACCATGGCCGCCAAAGCGGCTTTAGGTCGCGGCCGTCGAGTCTCTGCACCTTCCCGCCTTTCGGCGGGCTTGGCTCAGGATTGCCCACGGCATGACCCGTTGCGGGTTTCCCTGAGTTTGACCGCATGCACCCGCGCCGTTTCCAGCGCGGGGTCCGATTTTCAGAAATCCGCTGCTCTATCCAACTGAGCTACGGGTGCTTCGCTGCTCAATTTACCATCGCCGTGCCGTGGTGTCGAAGTGATGGTCGGGCAGTAGGCAGTACTCGGTAGCCATTCGGCGGCGCTAAGTGACAGTGCTGTGAGTTCGACGTCAAAATGTGCGGGGCGTCGCAATCGACATATTTTCGGTTTATCATACGACGACATGAGCGATGGACGTTCCGCCGCGCGGCAGGCCCGAAAGCTGGCGCATCTGGGCAAAAAATCGGTACTGGAAAAGGGCGAAATTGCCGACCAGCGCTCGATACTTGATGTATTTGATAACCCGCGGCCCACACGCGGGTATCGCATTCGATTCGTCTTTCCGGAGTTCACAAGTCTTTGCCCCGTCACCGGCCAGCCGGATTTTGCGACGATCACCGTCGAGTATGTCCCGGACCGGAGTTGCGTCGAGATGAAAAGCCTCAAGCTGTACTTTTTTTCGTATCGCAACAAAGGCATATTTTACGAAGGCGTGGTTAACACGATTCTGGATGACCTGGTCGCGAAGTTGCGCCCGCGATGGATGCGCATCACCGGCGCATTTGCCGTCCGCGGCGGAACGGCCGGCACGGTCTGGGCCGAACATGGACGCCTGTCGCCCGGCAGCACAGGCGAAATATAACTGCATTTGCCAACTCAAAATTTTTGAAACGACGGAGTCGGTCATGGATCAAAACTTCACTCCCCCCGGAAATCCTCAGGGCCCTTACACGCCGCCGACAGGTGGCTGGAGCCCCGGTCCTTTTGGTGGCCCGCCGGCCGGCGGCGGCCGGCCCCCAGGGCCGCCCACGCCTCCTTCGTCTCAGCCGCCACGGCGACGCTCGCTCTTCGGCATCGCGACGAAGTCCTTGGGTTATCTCGTTCTCGGGCTTTCGTTTCTTGCCAACATCATCGTCCTGGCAGTGCTCATATTTGGCAGCGGCAAGGACTATCACGAAAAATACATCCAGAAAGGGTCAAGCGATCGCGTTGTCGTCGTGCCGATCACCGGCGTCATCATGGACAACACCGCGCGGGATTTCGACGAGATGGCGCGCGATATTGAAGAAGACAGTTCGGTGAAAGCAGTTGTATTGGCTGTCGATACGCCGGGCGGATCGGTCAGCGCCAGTGACGACATTCTCCACACGATTCAGCGGCTTAAATCCAAGCGCGGATTTCCGATTGTCGTGTCAATGGGCGGAATGGCGACCAGCGGTGGATATTACGTTTCATGCGCCGCGGACAATGTGTACGCCTGCCCGACAACCCTTACCGGCAACATCGGCGTGCTCTGGCCGCAGTACAATTTCGCCGGGCTGGCCGAGAAATACGGCGTGAAGGAAAATACGATCAACGCACCTGTGGGTGGATATAAAAATGCCGGCTCCCCGTTTGAGCCGCTGAGCGATCGCGACAGGGCATACTTTCAGCACCTGATTGACTCTGCCTACTCCGGTTTCAAAGGTGTGGTTGCCGCGGGGCGCGGAACCAAACTGAAGGGCACCATCGACCAGATCGCAACTGGCGAGGTTTATACCGCGTCCGATGCGCTCAATCGCGGTCTGGTGGATAAGATTGGATACCTCGACGACGCCATCGCCGATGCCGCCTCGCGAGCGAGCCTGAGCAATCCGACCGTCGTGCGACTCGAAAAGACGCGATCGATATTCGCCGCAGTCAGCGGCCGATCGCGTGCCGAGGCGCCGCTTGGCGCACTCACGATCGAAGGCGTGCGGGTTGAGGTAGACCGTTCGATGCTCGATGAACTGCTTTCATCTCGGCCGATGTATCT
>JBBQCK010000255.1:0-5046 GCA_038318605.1 Tepidisphaerales bacterium
GGAGATCAAGCCGGGGGATGAGGTGATCGTGCCGTCGTTCACCTTTGTTTCGACGGTCAACGCGTTTGTGCTGCGCGGGGCGAGGCCGGTCTTTGCCGATATTCGCCCGGATACGCTGAACATCGACGAGCGGCGGATCGAATCGCTCATCACCGGGCGCACGCGGGCGATTGTCGTCGTGCATTACGCGGGCGTGGGATGTGACATGGATGTGATTCTTGAGATCGCCGGGCGGCGCGGCATCGCTGTGATTGAGGACAACGCCCACGGTCTGTTCGGATCGCGCGGCGGCAAAAAACTGGGAACGTTTGGGGCGATGGCGACGCTGAGCTTTCACGAGACGAAAAACTTCACCTGCGGCGAGGGCGGGGCGCTCCTGATCAACGATCCGCGCTACATCGAGCGGGCCGAGATCATCCGCGAGAAGGGAACCAATCGCTCGCGGTTTTTCCGCGGACAGGTGGACAAGTACACCTGGGTGGATGTCGGCTCGAGCTATCTGATGAGCGATGTGCTGGCGGCGTTTTTGTTCGGCCAGCTCGAGCAGTGGCGGATGATTCAGCAAACGCGGCAGCGGCTGTGGGAAAGATACCACCACGCACTGGGGCAATGGGCCGCCGATCACGGCGTCAGCCGCCCGCACATCCCGGCCGACTGCCAGCAGGCGTATCACATGTATTACCTGCTCATGCCGACGCTGGCGAGCCGAACGGCGTTGATCGAACAACTCAGCAAGCGGGGCATTCTCGCCGTCTTTCACTATCTGCCGCTGCATCAAAGCGAAATGGGCCTTCGCCTCGGCGGCGACAAGGCCGGCTGCCCCGTGAGCGAGTCGATCAGCGACCGTCTGGTGCGCCTGCCATTTTACAACAGCCTGTCGGAGGCCGATCAGGCGGAGGTGATTGAGGCGGTGGGCAGTAGGCGGTAGGCGGTAGGCAGTGGGCAGTGGGCAGTGGGCAGGGGGCAGGGGGCAGGGGGGCGAAATCCGAATGATGAATCGACGTGAAACGTGAAGACGTGAAACGTAGGGCGGGCCGCGCAATGCTGGCAACCGGCAACTGGCAACTTTCGCCCGCACCTATGTCCCGCCTACTGATTACTGATTACCGCCTACTGTTGCCGCTGACTCAACCAATGCCTCAGTGGAACCATTCCCGTGCCCATGATGGCAAGTTGCGAGCCGCAGAAGCTGATGAGCAGCACGACCATGCCCGTGTCGGTGAAGCCGTATGAATGCAGGCCCACGCCGAGCATGTTGGTGCCGAACCAACTCCATGAGGTGACGATGTTGCCGAAGACCACCATGATGGCGACGCCGCGTTCGCGGATGAGGCCGGCCCAGCGGGTATGCAGGACGATGGCATTCCAGAGAACGATCAGCACTGCGCCGTTTTCCTTGGGATCCCAGCCCCAGAACCGGCCCCAGGAATTGTCCGCCCAGATGCCGCCCAGAACGGTTCCGACGAAGCTGAAGAGCAGCGCGAAGCAGACCGTGCCATAAATCATCCGGCTGACGTTTTTGGCGTCATCGCGCGTCCACCTCGGATTCAGCAGGCCAAGAAGGAGGTACAAAATCCCCAGCAGCCCGGCGAAGAACGTTGCCGCGTAGCCCAGCGTCACCATCACGACGTGGGTTGCCAGCCAGTAGTTGGTGTCAAGAACCGCCTGCAGCACCTTCATGTTGTCGCCGCTCAAGGAGAGATAGCCGGCGATCAGCAGCGACACGAATCCCAAAAATGAGCCGACCAGGGCGCCGATGCTGTTGCGAAAGATCAACTCGAAGATCACGGCGAACACGACCGCGCCCCAGGCGATGAAGATGGCCGAGGAGGGAAGGTTGGTCACCGGAGGCCGGCCGGAAATATGAATGCGGCCGATCAGGCCCGCGGTATGGATCGCCAGTGCCACCACCAGCAGCGTCAGCGCCGCGCTTCGCAGCGGCTTTTGCCAGACCAGAAGCGAACCCAGCGCCAGCAGCATGGTTGCGATGTAGAGGTAAAGCGAATTGCCGATCGGATCGAGCCGTTGATATCCGGCCTCGAACTTTGCGTGGGCGGCGTCGCGCGGGCGGGCGTGCTCGATGGCGGATGCGAAGGAGCGCGTCGCGGTGTTGAATTCGTCGGGCGAGTCGCTGCGATAGGCGCGCATCGCGTCGAGCAGGATCGGGGAAACACCATCAAGCGGCGCCGGCCCGCCGGGATGCAGGGCATCGGCGAGGTTGAGCCAGTCGTTGCCGCCGTCGGCCGGGGGTATGAAGCGCAGGCCCATGGGCGCGGCACGCTCCGCCTGCGCGACGGCAGAAAGAAGCAGCTTCTGGTAGCGGGCCCGCTGCTGCGGCGGGGTCTGGTTGGCGGTGTCGAGTTCCTTGTCAAACGCCGCGCGGTCGTGTGTGAGATCGTTGACGCTGTAGAGCTTGCGCAGCCCGGCCTGCGCGGGATCGGCGAGAACCCCAGGCGATTCCAGGCCAAGCCGCTGTTTCAGCTCCGGATCGGAGATCGGCAGGATCGGATATTCGCGGGCCACGACCGGATCGGCGGCGGCCATGAAGATCCCGATGCGATCGAGCAGCTCCATCAACTTCCGCTGGTAGAAATCCCGCTCTTTTTCGGGGATGTCGTGGGTTTGCTCGAATTGTTCCTGAAGACGATCGCCGTTGATCATGATCTCGCGCAGCGAAAATGCCTTGCGATCGAGCGAAATGTCCAGCCCCAGTATGGAGCGCAATTCGGTGGCGTCGATGGCGAAGCAGCGATAGTCGGCAGCCCGGTCCGGGCGGGCGACGACATCGAGCATCCATCGCGTCGCGCCGATGCGCTGGTTGTCGGCGGTGGTGGCGGTCTCACGCTTGCTGAGGGCTTTAAGGGTATTGACCGCGACGCTCTTGAACGGCTGCACACGCCCATCGTGGCTGACAGGAAGGCGCTCGAATGTATGCAGGTCGAATTCCGATTTTTCCCCAGGTCGAAAAACGACATACCCGATCCACATCGTTGCGAGCACAAGCGCAATGCCGCTGGCGGCAAAACGCCAGTCGCGGCGGGGCGGGCGCTCGGAAACCAAGCCGCCGCCAGGCAGGCGCGAATCTGCCGGCCGGCGCGAATCGCCTGCCTGCGGCAGCGGCGGCGGGTTGGCGCGCGTCGCCGTGGCGATGCGCTTGGAGTGCCGGTCGGCGAACGTGACAAGCGACATCATGAAATGCACCAGCAGGCCGACACCGACGATGATGCAGGATGCATACGGCAGCAACCAACCCGGATTGCGCACGACCTGCAGCACGGTGCCATGTTCGGTCGCGTGGTTCCAGTCGGCCTGATAGAAAGTCTGGCCATCGTGGCGCAGCGGCTCGTTCATGCGGATCGGCACATCGCGATGGACGCGATGGGTCGGATCGACCAGCCTCACGAGGCTGGAAAAATTGAGCGGTATCTGCGTTCCCGGATATCGGTCAAAGCGAAATTCCTTGAGGGTCAGACTGTAGGGGAAATAGTAGCGCCGAAAACGCAGGACGATTTCGTAGACGCTGTCGCCGACCCTGACCGGTTGTGGTTTGTCAACGAGCGTTGTGACGATGTATTGGCCCAGGTCCTTTCCATCGCGGCTGAGGCGCACGACGGCACCCGGCTGATCGACCTGCGAGCCACCGACACCGGTTTCGCGCGGGCGCTCGGTCAGAACGGCGCCCTGCAAAGGCCCGTCACTGGCGGTGTTCTTAGGCGTGATATTCACACTTCTCGCCTGCGCCGGTCCGAGAAGGCCTGTGTTGTGATGAAACTCAACGACTTTCACGTCAAACGGCATATGCCCGCGCGGAATCAATGCGCCGGGCGTCAGGCGGCTTTGAGGAATGGCGATGACTTCATCCAGATCGGACGCATAGGAGGGATCGAGAATCGCCAGTTCGCAGAAGCGGATATCCTGCGCAAAATTGACGGTCTGCCCCTCCTCGATGTGCATCTGCATCTCGATGGCGCTTCCGCTGGTGATGCCTTCACCCAGAAGCAGTAGAATCAGCCCGAGGTGCGTCAGGATGATTCCGACCCGGCGTGGGGCATAGACGATAAGCGTCGTCACCAACATGCCGTAAACAAGGACCATCGCGGCGATGCGGGCCGAATCGACCGATCGATTCCAGAGCAGCACCATCGCCAGCAGCGCGCCCGCGAGTGGAAGGGCGATCAGAATGCCCTGCAGCTTCATCTTAAAGCGCACCGCGTGGGCCGCGATCAGATTGATGATCAGCAGCAGGCCGATCGAGTATCCACCGAGCATTGGAAAGCTGCCGGGAATCCCCGCCGTGCCGGGCGAAGGCTTCTTCCAGAAGAGTTGAAAATCGACCCACGTCCAAAGGCAATGAAAATAGTCGGCCTGAACCTGCCCGACCCCCTTGTAAACCTGCGCCAATGTCCCGGCCAGCACGAGCAGCATCGCCATCGCCAACAATGAGATGGTGAGATAAAGCGAGGCGAAGGGGGCAAGAATCTTCTTCAAAACTTCCATGAGAATTCCGTTGGGCATATGCGGATGAGACGCTACTGCTGGCCGGCGGGCGTGAAGCGTACCGATTTCAAAAATGCCTCGAATTTGCCGCGCTGTGCGGTAACCTCGTCACGCGGACCCTCCAGCTTGAAGTACCAGAGTTCCTCGCCGCGGGGCACGAGCGCGACCACAACGGACTTTTTATCGCCGTCGAATGCCAGGAGATCCGCATTTCGGGTGTCGGCGATCTGAATCGTGCTCATTGCGGCTTTGGCCGACTCGCGCAGTGCGTTGGGATCCTTAATGGATGGCAGTCCGGCAATGTCGCGCCAGCGCGTGACGTTGCTCGCCACATCGAAGGCGCGCTGGCCAATCCGTGTGATCGCCATGCGGCATCCACTGTCCGGCCCGCCGATTTGAAAGGTGGCGAACGCAAACTTATTCGGCTCCCCCTGCACCCAACCCTCGGGAATATCGAATCCACTGAGGGTCGCGTTAGGCTCGGCTTTTTCCTGCTGATGGAAATGCACCGACGCGAGAAAGGCGTGAAAATTTTTCAGCTCGCCCTCG
>JBBQCK010000256.1:0-5036 GCA_038318605.1 Tepidisphaerales bacterium
TCGCCCCAACATCGGTGCGGATATCGCTGAACGGTGCATGTTTTCCGCGGCGGCGCGAGCGATGATGGTCGATCACCGCTGTCGGCTCGATACCCGGCGGCAACGGGCTGAATCGAAAAGCCG
The DNA here is from genome assembly GCA_038318605.1 of Tepidisphaerales bacterium. Lineage (GTDB taxonomy): Bacteria > Planctomycetota > Phycisphaerae > Tepidisphaerales > Tepidisphaeraceae > JBBQCK01. Next base: position 124 of record JBBQCK010000256.1, read on the forward strand.
GCTGTACATCGAGCAAAATGATCGCGTCGTAAGCGCGAAGAGATTCCTCATCCCAGTTTGCGCTGGCCGACGCCTGAAACTCCGGCTGGACAGTCAGCGCCGCATTCAGCCCACCCTGAATCAAACCTCGAACCGCGAGGGTGACTTCCGCACTTCCCTTCAGCCGCCGCTGCAATAATTTCGTCAGCGCCAGCGATGACACCAACGCATCCGGATCGGGATACTGATGTGTGGTAACCAGGATATTCTTTTTGCCCGCAAGCGCCTTCAGCAGGCGCGGACCGCGCGGCTTACGCCGGCTGCGGCGCTCGGCCGCCACCGCCGAACCGGCGACTGTCTCAAGGCAGGATTCGACAAAACTGGTCATGGGTCGCTGGCGAACGGCCGCCGGACTGACTGGCGCAAACGCACCGTCGCCTGCCGGCTGGATAACCTCTTGATCGACCTTGGGGATGCGCGACATAACTAATGCAGACACCAGCAGTTGGGTAACTCAACCCGATTTTGCCGCTGTCATATAATAGCCGCAAACAGATCGCTGCCAGGAAGGGTGTTTCATTTATTTGCCGCGATCACTCGCCGGCCAATATCTCGCAGCCGCCCCGACAATGGCGGGGCTTAACGCGTCACTCTTGGAGCGCACCGCATTCGTACGCCTCTGCCAGACGGTTTAACACCTGGATCGTTTGTCGCGCCGCTTCACCTTGCTCGGTCTGTCCCACCATGCGCGCCTGCGCATACCTGCGGAGCGTCGTGATGCGCGGCACGATGTCCTTGGCGCCGTCCAACACATCCTGCACCGAATCAAAGTGATGGTGTTCGGCCAGATCAATGCGATCTGGCAGCAACATCAATGTATATCCACGATCCCCATAGGCCTCCGAAAAAGCGCCGTCGATTGTCACCGCATTCCCGCCGCGCTTCACCGGCAATTCGCCCTTTTCGATTTTCACCGGAACATGCCCGTTGACGAGCAACCCCGTCTCGGCCACGCCAAATTCGCGCAAAATCATCCGCACAAAGCCATTGTCATGTATGCGCTCGAAGTACGCGTTCTTTCGTTCCTCGGCGGCGTGCTTATCGGAAATAAAGTGCGATTCAAACGTAGCCATCTTGTCCTTGCCAAACAGCGGCGAGGCCGGCCCTGCCCAGAGATACCAGAGCCAGTCGGCATCCGCATCGTGCTGCCCCGAAGGCGCGGCACCGCGCGCAAACCCACGCCGGATAACCTGCTCGAGTGCATCGAATTGCGCCCGTCCCGAAAGCATCTTGCCATCGACCTCCAGCGGAACCATCTTCCCCGCCTCATCCACGGGCACGCAGGCATGAAAAATCAGCACATCGTCGCGTGCGCACCACATTCGCCCCCGTCGCACGACCCATTTCATCTGTTCCCAAAGACGCGAACTGGTCACAAACGACTGCCGCAGCCGATTCATGCACGCTTGCTCGGCGTCGCTCAGTCGATACGGATCGGCAAAGTCGATCGTCGGAAAATCACGATCGAGAAGCGCATGTCGCTCGCCATTCACCGTCAGCGTCCAGTCACTGCGATCGATGCGATGCAGCAGGTTGCGCGCTTCTAGCTTCCATTCCGGCCGGCGGGTGATGAGCTGGCCTTCGGCCTTAAATTGTAAAATGGCCGCCGCTTTCTGCATTCGCGCCATCAGCAGATCGTCGCGCAGCCCCGTTCCCTTCACCGCAAAACACTCAGCCGGATCGTCGCCATACGCGTCGCGCGCCAGCTTCTCGAGCGGCGCCATCGGAATACCATATCCCTCTTCGAGCTGCGACAGCCGGCGATACCGCAGCGAAAACCGCAGCACCGTCGCGATGCACGCCTCATTTCCAAGGCATGCGCCCATCCATGATACGTCATGGTTTCCCCAGACCACCGAAACACTTGGCTGATGCGACAGATGGTCGATCACGCGATCGATGCGGGGTCCGCGATCACCCAGATCTCCCGCCACGATGATCTCGCTGGTGGACAGATTGCGCACCAGGCGCGAAGCCGACCGCACGGCGCTGAAACCCAAACCATGACCTGCCAATCCATCGATCATTTCGTCGATATATCCCGCCGGACGCTGCAGCGCCGGCTCGGCGATCAATTCCGCGAACAGTTCGCGATGCGCGGGAGAAATCAACGCATCGACCCGCTGCCGCCGATCATCGCGCGCCAGCGCCCGCACGAGCGATAGCTGCCGGCGCAGCGTCGTGCGCACCCACGTCGCACCCGCAACCGGGTCTGCCAGCGCATCCGCCAATGCGTCCATCGCTTCGCGCGGATAGTAGAGCACGCTTAATAGCTCGCGGCGCTCCGCCTCAGAGAGTTGTTCGCCAAAAAGTTGCTCCACCAGTGGCCGAAGCGCACCCGATGCATTGTTGATGACGTGGCGCAGCTTGGCGTATTCGCCATGAACGTCGGATATGACATGGATCGCTCCCGTCGGCAGCCGAAGCATCGCCCCAAGCCCCGCCGCCTCAGCCAAAGCAAACTCGGCCGAAGGAAATCGCTCCCCCAGCGCCGCCAGCAGCGCCAGTTCACCGGCCGAGAAATCGCCAGCAGCGGGCATGAACTCGCAACAATAACCCCGCACCCCATCGCCCGACAAATCCGCGGGTCACCTGTCAGCAGGCGTTTCAGGCACCTTTCGTCGGGCGACAATTTGAAGGTGGCTTGCGATCGCGGCGCTGGAAGGGTCTGCCGCCAATGATTCCTCGAGATCGAGCAGCCGCCTTACCGCCGCCGGCTCTTCGAGCAGCTGCTGGTGCTTGCGAATCGGCAATATTGTCTTGCCCAGAACCGATAACACCTCAAATCCCACCCGTTCGAATAGTTTTCGCAGCGTCTGCGGCGTAAACATCGTCAACTCAAACCGCTCGCGCTCGTCGGCCGTCAGCCATTGGGTGCGCGACGTTCGCACGAAGGATTCCAATGCATCCACGTCCCCTCGCGCGGCAAAATGCTCGAGCGCCGCCAGCTTGTTGTCAGCCGTTGCAATCACCACTCCGCCCTGCGTCGCCAATCGGTGCATCTCCCGCGCCGCCCGCTGCGCGTCGCTGCAGATCGACAGCGGATCGCCCATCGCAACCGTCAGCGCAAAATGCCCGCCCGGAAGCGCACTCAGATCCACGATGTCGGCGACCAGCAGCGTTGCACGTTCGCCCCGATGACCCATTTCCTCGACTTTCCGCCGGGTCTTCTCAACCATGGCGGCCGAGTGATCAACGAATGTAGTGTCGAACCCGCTCTTGAGAAGTTTCAACCCCCATTTGCCCGTGCCGCAACCAAGATCAAGACAGGCGGCCGGCATCTCTCGCGGCAAATGCGGCTTAATTGCCCGCCAGGTGATCTCATCATGGAACCCCCAGTAGGCGTCGTCGTAGATGCTGTCGTATCGGCGCGCAACCCTGTCATGATACCGCCGGCTGGCGGCGCTGGTTGCCGGCTTGTCGCGTCGTCCGCGCGCCATCAATCTTCTCCTCGGGCGATGGCGCGACAATCATGCGTTCGCCAAATCGCCTCTTGCAAGCGCCGCAAACCGATCGCCGCGCTCCTCGAAATTGGAAAACTGATCGTAGCTCGCATATCCCGTGCTCAAAAGCACAACATCGCCCGGCCCGGCGATACGTCCTGCCCGCCGCATCGCATCTTCCAATGTGCCGCAGTTATGAATCTCCGCCGGCCCGCCGACGCTCCCAAGGCAATCTGCAAGCATCCCAGCCGTTTCTCCAATGCACAACACCGCCTTCGCCCGCGGCCCCAGCGCTGCGCAAAGCGCTTCATGTCCAAGGCCCTTATCGCGGCCGCCGACGATCTGAATGACCGTACTCGGCGCAAAAGCCTCCATCGCGGCGGCCGCCGCCTGCGGAATCGTCGCTATTGAATCGTCGAAATATCGCACCCCATTCGCCTCGTGAACGAGATGGAGCCGGTGCGGCAGTCCGGCAAACTCCGCCAGCGCCCGTCGCGCCGATTCTTCGTCAATCCCCAGCCGCGCCGCCGCCGCAAAAGCCGCGCGGGCGTTTACTTGATTGTGTTCGCCCGGCACTTTCAATTCGAATCGAGGGGGCTGGTCACCATTGAACCAAACGACCTCGCCGCGCGTCTTCGTCGCCAGTGCCCGGCAAAAGTCACACGCTGCGTTCAGAACGGCGATGTCCGATGTCGTTTGAAATCGCACAATATTCGCCTTGGCCGCGTGATATGCTTCGATGTTCCCGTGCCGATCGAGATGGTCGGCCGCCAGCATCGTCACCACCGCCATCGAGGGCGACCATTGCGTTTCTTCGAGATATTCGAGCATAAAGCTCGAAAGCTCGAGCACGACCAGATCACCCTTGCCCATTCGTGGCAGATCGAACAAAAGCGAGCGACCGATGTTGCCGCCCACAAAGACCTTGCGATGCTCGCCGAGCATTGCCCCCAGCATCGCTGTCGCCGTCGATTTTCCTTTGGTCCCCGTTATGCCAATGATCCGCGCCGGACAGCGCTCAATGAAGAGACGGATTTCGGTCGTAACCGGCACGCCTCGCGCGCGCGCCGATTCAAGGAACTCATTTTTCGGAGCAATTGCCGGCGAAGCCACGACCAGATCCGCCAGCTCAAAATCCGCGACCTCATGTCCCCCAAGGTGAAAATCGATCGGCAGCCCCGCCAACTCCGACAAACTTCCGCCCAGCGACTTCGCCTCTGCCTTGTCGGTCACGCAGACCTGCGCGCCTTGCTCGACAAGCCATCGGCTGACAGCGATGCCGCCGCCAAAATGGCCCAGCCCCGCAACGGTGACACGCGCGCCTGCAAGTTTGTGCCTCGAAGCGACCATGAAATTACGCCCGCTGGAGAAATCGGCCAACGTCCATCTTCATATCCAACACCGCCTGCTCAACACAGCGATGCCAGTCAT
>JBBQCK010000257.1:0-5021 GCA_038318605.1 Tepidisphaerales bacterium
TGTCGTCTGACAAAGGTCAATTCCGCTTCGCTCGGTCGGAGAACTGCCAGATGTTCAAGATCCCGCGTTCGATGCGCAAGAAATTTGAGCGCGATCAAATCCTTCCGACCAGCCGCGAACACACGAAGCCGAGCGAATGCGCCGATGTTCACGCGACGGGATTTCCAACCCGATGGCAATGTCCACGCAAACAATCCGCCAAAGTCATTCATCCATGCCGGGGGGCAGCCCCAACTCTCGGGTGATGGCGGCAGCCGCATTAAGTATCTCTTCGCTGTCCGCCGGCAGGTGACAATGGATCAAATCGACATCTGCGGTCGTCCATGCGGACGGCAGTTCGCCGGTCAGCACCCCCGCTGCACCGCCGACAATGAAAATGTCAATCCATCGCGCATCGGAGATACGTTTGCCCATCGCATCAAAGGCATGGAGTATGGTATCGCGTCCCAGCATGTAATCTGACCAGTGCAGAAAATACTTTACATATACACCTCCCTCATTCCAAGGGCCGAAGGGCCAGGAGCGTTCGCTGTTGTTGAATCCCCGGCCCCAGCCGGATAGCTTCCGATCATGGCAGACCCCGGCCTCAAACACACCCCGTTTCACGATTTCCACCTTAACGCCGGCGCCAAGCTGGTGGATTTTGCGGGCTGGGAGATGCCAATCCTGTATCGTGGCATTGTCGATGAACATGTCCAGACGCGCACCAGTGGCTCGATGTTCGATGTGTCGCACATGGGCCGTCTGCATCTCAAAGGCCCGGACGCCGAGCGATTTCTAAACCACGTTGCCACACGAAACGTCGCGCAGCAGACAGTGGGGCAAAGCCGTTACAGCCTCGTATGCAACGCTGCCGGCGGCGTGCTGGACGACGTCATCATCAGCCGCGATGCGAAGCACTGGCTGGTGGTCTGCAACGCTTCAAATCGCGATAAAATTGTCGCACACTTCACTGCAGTCCGCCGTGCGACAGGCATGGATTTCGACCTCGCCGACCAAACCGAAGCCACCGCCATGCTCGCGCTTCAAGGCCCCAAAGTGATCGACAAGCTCGCCGGCAGGCTGCCCGGCGTCGATGTAAAGGCAATCAGGCGATATCACTTCGAAACCGTCAACCTGCTCATGGTCAAAATCGGCGTATTTCGCAGCGGCTACACCGGCGAAGACGGCGTCGAGCTGATCCTGCCCGCCCGGATGGCTCCCATGGCGATGAAAATGCTCGGCGACCGCATGGATCGCCCCGAAGCAACCATCAGACCCGCCGGCCTGGGTGCGCGCGACACGCTGCGTCTCGAGGCATCCATGCCGCTTTATGGCCACGAGCTGACCGAATCCCTCGACCCCATCAGCGCCGGGCTTCAATGGGCCGTCGATCTCAAAAAGGATTTCATCGGGGCCGCCGCCCTCCGCGCCATCGCCGAAAGCGGGCAGGCGAAAAAGTTAGTCGGGCTGCAACTGGCCACCCGGCGCATCGCCCGGCAGGGGAGCCCCATCGAACATAACGGTCAACCCATCGGTGAAGTAACCAGCGGCACCTTCTCACCCACGCTCCAGAAGAGCATCGCCATGGGCTATGTTTCCGCTGCGGAGTCGGCCGTCGGCACCGAGCTTTCAGTCGATTTGAAGGGCGCCAAAGAGCCGGCGCGCATCGTCGCAATGCCGTTTTACAAACGCCCCCAGTCCTCATGAACGCCGCTGTCGCGCCCCGGGGCGTGCCAAATCGCGGGGGGTATGTAGGATAGTCTTCGCCATCGAACGCCGGGTTTTAACCGCCGCAAAGGGAACCACCGGCCAGTGCGATTGCAAAAACAGGAGATCGTTCAAGCATGTCCGCCGCACCTTCGGATCGACGTTACCTGGAAACGCACGAGTGGCACAAACCAGATGGTGAAACCGTCACCATCGGCATCACGCAAATCGCCGCCGACGAACTGACCGACATCACCTTTGTCCAGTTGCCCAAACCCGGCGCAAAAATCGAGGCCGGCAAGCCCTTCGGCGAGGTGGAATCGGTCAAAGCCACCAGCGACCTCTATTCCGGCGTCAGCGGAGAAGTCGTCGCCGTTAACGAAGCCCTGTCGTCCGAGCCCGGACTGATCAACCGCGATCCATACGCCGACGGGTGGATGATCCGCATCAAGGCGTCCAACCCTTCGCAAATCGACTTATTGCTGACCAGTGAAGACTATGTCAAGCGAAGCGGGCATTAAAAACCAAGGTCGATATGAATATCGAATGGCGAAACTTTCTGACTCGTGATCAAAAAGTGTGTACTGGGCAAATCTGCGCCAGCGGCACGCGCGTTCTTGTAACCAACATCCTCGATAGCCTCGCAGAAGGCGCATCGAGCGATGAGATTCTGCGCAGCTACCCATCCCTGACCTTCGAACACATTCAGGCCGCCGTAGCATATGCGGCGGAGCTTGCGCGCGAAGAAAGTCTCTTTCCAGTGTCGAGTCTGTGAGACTCACATTGCCACGGCGAACATCGTGAAAATTAAAGTTGACGAGAATCTTCCTTCCGAGCTTGTTGGCGATATCCGGGCACTGGGCCACGACGCACAGAGCGTCATGGATGAACACTTGGTTGGAAGTCCGGACACGGAACTCTTGGCACACGTCAGAGCAGAAGATCGCGCGATTTTGACGCTCGACAAGGGCATCGCCGACGTTCGGGCATTTCCACCTGCCGAATACCCTGGCATTATCCTTTTGCGCCCGCCAGCAACCGGACGCATTGCGGTGCGAAGATTTGCGATGGAGCACGTACCACGACTTCTTCAGGAAAATCTTGCGGGTCGGTTAGCCGTGATATCGTGCGCGGGTGTCCGGTTTCGCTGATTTACAGTGTGTAATTGACATCAATGAACTACGTCCAAATCACCCCCCGGCAGCGCGAGGAAATGCTAAAGACTGTCGGTGCGTCCGGCATGGACGACCTGCTGCGCCAGGTTCCCCAATCCGTTCGCCTGCGCGGCGACCTAAAGCTGCCGGCCGCCATGGATGAACTGACCCTCCGGCGGCATCTGGCGCAACTCGCCGGCCTCAACAACTCCATCACCGACAAAGTCTGCTTTCTGGGTGCTGGCGCTTACGACCATTTTATCCCAACCGTCGTCGATCATCTGGCGATGAAAGGGGAGTTTCTCACCGCCTACACACCCTATCAGGCCGAGGCTTCGCAAGGCTCGCTCCAGGCGTTCTTCGAATTTCAGACAATGGTCTGCCAGTTGACCGGCCTCGACGCCAGCAACGCCAGCCTCTACGAAGGCGCCACCGCCCTCGCCGAAGCCGTGATGATGGCCCTGGCCGTCACCGGCAAACGCGAGGTCGTCGTCAGCCGCGGCGTGCATCCGCACTATCGACAAGTGTTGCAGACCTATCTCGCCGACCTGCCCGCCTTCTACACCGAAGTCGGCCTAAAAAACGGCTGCACCGACATCCAATTCCTCGAAGATGAACTCGAAGAAGACACCGCCTGCGTCGTCGTGCAGTCGCCCAATTTCCTCGGCCACATCGAGCGCGTCGATACCATCACCAAATTCGCCCACGCCAATCAAAGCCTGAGCATCCAGGCATTCAACCCGATCTCTCTGGGCCTCTTGAAACATCCCGGCGAATTGGACGTTGACATCGCCGCCGGCGAAGGCCAGCCGCTGGGCATCCCGCTTCAATTCGGCGGGCCATACCTCGGCCTCTTCGCCTGCAAGGCGCAATACATGCGAAAAATGCCCGGCCGTCTCGTCGGACAAACTGTCGACAACCAAGGCCGCCGCGCCTTCTGCCTCACCCTGCAAACCCGCGAGCAGCATATTCGGCGCGAAAAGGCCACCAGCAATGTCTGCACCAACCAGGGCCTGATGGCCTTGCGCGCCAGCGTTTACATGGCGGCCATGGGGCCAGAGGGCCTCAAAGAAGTCGCCCAACTCTGTCATGACAACGCAGCGTATTTCGCCGCTGAGGCACCCAAACGAGGCGCCAAGCTCAAGTTCCCCGGCCAGAGCTTCTTTAATGAAGTATTAGTCGAAGTGCGCGACATCGGCGGCTTCCTGCAGCGCGCCAAGAGCGCCGGAATGCTCGCAGGCTACAATGTATCGGCGGAATATCCGGAATTTCCTGATGGCCTGCTTGTCGCCTTCACCGAAAAGCGCACCAAGCGGCAGATCGATGCCCTGCTCGCCTGCATTTGATTATGACAGCTCGAAGTTGAGGAAGACATCGAGCAGCGGATCAAAAAGCACTTTATCAATCCCGTCCCCGCCGTCGGCATAGTCAGACTCGCAGTCGTTTGCCGAGATAAAATCGTCGCCGCTCCCGCCCAGCAGCGTGTCGCGGTTGGCACCGCCAACGATCGTGTCATTCCCCGCTCCGCCGTCGACGCAGTCTGCAGCGTTGTCGCCCCAGAGGACGTCGTCCTGATTGCCACCTAAAACGGTGTCACGTCCCTTACCGCCACGGATGGTGTCGTTGCCCGCCCGGCCTTCGATCAGGTCATTGCCTTCGTTGCCGTTGATAACATCATTTCCGAAGCGGCCGTTGATGACGTCATCGCCAGCACCGCCGGAGATATAGTCCGTGTTCGATCCGCCGAGAATGGTATCGTTACCCTCATCGCCGGAGATGCCGGTGATCGGCAGGTTCGACGCGATCTCGATATAGTCATTGCCGGCCGCTGCGTGAATTTCGATGACGTTAACCGCCGAGCGCGCAAAATCGTAAGTGGCGCCGTTACGGTTTATGCGGATGCGATCGCCCAAATCCTGGGCCAATATGACATCGTCCCTCTGGCTCCCGATCACCAGCGCTACGCCGGATGCCGTCAAAACGGGCACCCCCGGCTGGGCGCTCGCATTAAAGTCCGCCAGAATATTCTGAGTAGAGACGATGACCGTCCCGAGGGTCATGGTGGCAGAGAGATCGCCACCAAAGGCGCTGAGCGTATATTGGCCCGTGGGCACCTGAAGGCTGTACCCGCCGGCGTCCCAGGTCATGGTGCGAAAAACTCCGCTTCCACTTAGCGAC
>JBBQCK010000258.1:0-5013 GCA_038318605.1 Tepidisphaerales bacterium
TGCAACGCCCCAATACGCAAAAACCCCGGCTACTCCGCTGCTGGGATACGGAATCAACCCCAACTCGAACCCTCCGACGCGAAATCCCACATAAAATGGCTGATCAAAGTAAGGCTCGACCCCGAGCATCATCGAATACCACGCCCGTGCGGCCGCAATGTCCGGTACGGGATAAATAGCGCTGCGCAAACCCTGGAGCATGACATCAATTATATCAACCGTTCACCCCCACATGCATCGCGGCCGCGCGACATTCTGTTCACATTGCGGGAAACACGCTGCTATGATGGCCCCATGCATATTCGCCTGATGCAACGCGGGTTTTGGGGCTTGGTGTTGGCATGCATTGCTTTGCTCGCCTCGCCCGCCGCCTACGCCTGGAACGACACCGGCCACATGATCGTCGCCAACATCGCATGGCGTGAGATGACGCCACAGGCGAGGGCGGGTTGTATCGAGATTCTGAAGGCCCATCCGCGATATGAGCAGGATCTTCTGCACGATTGTCCGGCCGGCGCGGATCGCGATTTGTGGGCCTTCATGAAAGCCGCCACATGGCCGGATATCGTGCGTGACTTTAAAAATCCCATGCATGCGGCCTATCACAAGGCGAACTGGCATTACACCACCCATGGACTGGAGCTTGAATCGCCCGGCCATCCGGCAACGCGCCCCATTGTCTTACCGGCCACCGCACCGGCCGAGGGGGGCGAGGTGGACAACAGCCTCAAAGCCATGTCTGCCAACACCGCGATCTTGTCTGACACCAATGCCACGCCGGCCGAAAAGGCCGTTGCGCTCTGCTGGATGCTGCATCTGGCGGGCGACATCCATCAGCCGTTGCACAATGTGTCGCTTTACAACAATCAGTTCCCAGAGGGAGATCGCGGCGGCAACGAACTTCTGGTCCGCGTCAATGGCGAGGCGATCAACCTGCATGCGCTGTGGGATGCAATTCTTGGCGTGCAGACGGGCGATGAGACGCTGAATCTGTTGGCCGAGAACATCTGTCAGACACCATCCTGCCAGCGTCGGACACTGGCAGACTCGCTGGCGGCCGATCGCACGCCGCAGAGCTGGTCCGAAGAGGGCGTACGTCTAGCGGCTGATGTGTATCTCAATGGCCGGCTAAAAGGCCTCACCGCGCCATCGCGCGGGGCGTTGGCACACCTCGACCCAATGACCGTTCCCGCCCTACCCGAATCTTACTGCGATGTCGCCCGTCAGGTCGCACGCCAGCGCGCGGCATTGGCCGGCTATCGCGTCGCCGACCTGCTGAACGCAGTTAAATGACCCGCGCGCCAATCTCTCCAGCGGCTATCAAGGAAACAAATACGCCCCAACCGCCAGCCAGGCCGGCATCGTTGCCAGACTGAGCAGTTGTGTGCCAAGGCTCAGTTTCAACGCTGTCGGCGGGTCGCCATCGTATAGCCGGCTGAGCACGACTGGGAAAATTCCGCAGGGCATCGCCGCCTGCAGCGCGATCACCTTTTTCAAATCCCCGCACGATGCCGGCAGCGACCACGCCAGCAATAAAAACAGCACCGGCATCACGCCCAGCCGCAAAATGGCACCGGCCGACACCGTGCGGGCGGCCATTGCTGAGGGTGCTATGGGGCGCGATCGCACGATTTCGTCGGCCAACGTAGCTCCAACCATCACCAGCGAAAGCGGAATTGCCGATGCGCCGAGCATCGAGATCATTTTCATCGCAAACGGTGGCACATGGCGGTTCATCCCCGTGAAACAGAGCAAAACTGCGACAGCGATGGCGATGGTTGGTCCATTGAGCAGTCTTTTCCACCACCCCGCTCCAAGATGCCCCGAGATGAGAATGATGCCGATGGACCAAAGTGCGATTTCGACGCCAAGGTTATGCAGGAACAAAATCGCGATGGTGGATTCGGTGAATCGGCCGGGCAGTTGCCGCGCCAGTGGAATCGGAATGTAGCCGTAGTTGTAAATCCCCACGCAAAGCGCAAATGTTCGCCATTGTCGGCCGGTGGAGAGTCCGATCGCGCCGCGAAGCGATTTCCCGACGCCATACGCCACCACAAAACCGCCCGTGACCGTGACAAACCCCGCCAGCGGCGGCAGCACCAGATTATGCGGCTGAAGCAGCGCCCGCCCCTGACTCATGATGACATCCAGTATCAGGGCAGGAAACAAAATCCGCACGATCAGATTCAGCAGGCTGCGGTCGGCATCTTCGCTGAGCCAGTTCAGCCGCCGTGCCAACCCGCCCACGCCCATGACGCCAAACACCGCGCCAACCACCGCGAGCATGTTGAGCCATTGTGCCATGATCGTCGGGTGCGGACGGCTTCAGCGGGAAAATGTCGCGTAGCTCAACAGATATATTGCAACGCCAATGGGAAAAAACACCCAATAGTCGCGCGGCATGATCCACCACCAGTTCGGAGCGTGCCATGGAACATGTTCGCGGCGAAAGCGCCTCAGGCGGAAATGCGGATTGAAAACAAACCAGAGAAAATCCTCGACGATCCAGAACAGAATCATGAAGGCGATGATCCGCGCCTCGACGCGCCAGGAAAAAGCGGCAAAGTCGATCGCGATCGGAATGTGCACCGCGCAGGCGATGAAAAGCCATACATAAAGGTGATACCCCGTCAGCGCCCGCCCACCCATGAACAACCGCGTGTAACGATTCTCGATGCGCCACGTCGGCAGATTGGCGGCCCATCCCTGCCCCCCCTCGATATGAATCTCAACCAGCGCGAAAAACAGCGAGCAAAGCGCCAGTATGACAAAGAACGCGGCCGCCGAACTGGGAACCAGATGAAACGTCATGCGGTCGGGATGGTCGGCGGCAACGCGAGGGGCGTCAACCACTCGCCCATCCGTAAATTGCATCAGCGGCGATGCAGGAGCGATGGATTAATCACACCCCATTCGCTGCCTCCACCGTCATTTTCCCCTTATCCGCGGCGGCGGCGTTGGCGCGGGCGGCGGTTTTATCGCGCGACATCTCATCAACGCTGCGCGTATGCAGCCGCGCGGCGCCGCTGGTTGCGCGCAGCTTGACGCGCGTCCCGCGTTTTACATGTGCTGCAAGCCTGGCGGCGGCCGCTTCGATCTGCTCCGCGGCGTAGTTCGGCAGCCATTGTCGCTGCGCCACCAGCATTTCGTCCGTCATCTGCCAGACCTCCTCGGGATCGCAAACGGCCCCCACCAGCGGATCGTGAAGCATCGCCAGCTTCAGCAGGACCACATCGCCTCTGACGGCCGCCTCCATGCCCATCTCTTGCACGCGCACGCTGGCGGCGCAGGTCGCGGCGCACGCCATCGGCAAGTCGCCGACGATCGGCATATTGATGCCGTTGCCATCGACATATCCCGGTACCTCCACCACACATCCATCCGGCAGATTGGTGATATGTCCGCGATTCACAATATTGAAATGCCCGCGATATGCCCGGCCGGTCTCCAGCGCCTCGATGATATAACTTCCATGTTCTTCCGATCGATTCTCCGGCGCAATTTTCGCCGGCGGCTGCGAAAGCCAGTTGGGGAAATCCGTCTCGAACCAGTTGCGCCCCTCGGTGCAGACGCGCAGATACCCGCCCGTCTCGCCGTTGATCCAGCTCGATAGGTCGATCCATTGCGAAATCTCATCCGTGCGCTTGCGATACCAGGGGAGATACTCGCTCAGGTGGCCGTTCGATTCGGTCGAGTAAAAGCCGAATCGATTGAGCACGTCGATGCGCACCTTTTCGGTTTGCGGATATTCCGGATGCGCCGCGAAAAGCGCCGGCAGCTTCGACGTGAAATCCTCCCCGCGAAACCGTACCTGCACGAACCAGGTCTGGTGGTTGATGCCGGCGCAGATCACGTCCACCTCGCGGCGATGCAGTCCGATCGGAAATTCCAGCCCCCACCGCGGCCTCGCCGTCTCGCCGGGCGACGCATAATCGGCCGGCAAAATGCCGTTTCGCTTTGCGTATATCTCGATGCAATGCGCAATCTGCCAATGCGCCCCCTGCACCCCATGGCACAACCCGACGGTTTTCACCTTGCCATATTGGTTGCAGGCCCAAGTATTCATCGCCATCGGGTTGCTGTAATTGAGAAACAGCACATCCGGCTTTGCAAGCTCCCGGATATCGCGGCAAAAATCGAGCAGCGCCGGAATCGTTCGCTGTGCATACATCAGCCCGCCCGCGCACAACGTGTCGCCGACGCATTGATCCACGCCATATTTCAGCGGAATGTCCACATCCGTAGCAAACGCATCAAGACCGCCCTGTCGGATGGTGCTGATGACATAATCCGCCCCCGCGATCGCGAGCCGCCGATCGGTCGTCGCCTCGATCTTTGCGGGAAGCTTTGCCGCCTCGACATCCCGCCGGCATATCTGCGCCACCATGTCCAGATTGCTCTCGGAAATATCCGTCAGCGCAAACGTCGCATCGCGCAGCTCCGGAACGCAGAGCACGTCGTGCATCAGCTTCGTTGTAAATCCGACCGAACCCGCTCCGATCATGGCAATTCGAATGGGCATGAGTGTTTCGCCTTTTTAAATTAACGGCCGCATCTTGTCTGCGCGATTTACGCGGGGTGATGCCACGACGAATGGCATAATTCAAGGCTACTTGACCTGTAACTCAATGCAACGAATGGATTTTACAGATTGCGTGCAACCCCATACATGCCTCGGCGTAATGTCAACAATGAACATACGTCCCGCGCCAAACAGTACATCCAAACTTTCAATCCAATTGATGGCCATTATGGGCTTGATGTTTGCGACGATCGGTCTCTCTGCAGGGCATGCCGCCGCCGTAACCTCCCAACAACTCTGGGCCGACTATGTCCGCGCCCCTGACACCAATCCCAACATCCCCAACTGTTCTTACGCTGGCTACGCCATGGGCGAGCGGCCAATTCCCGAACCGAAAGTCGTTGCCAACGTGCGTGATGAAGGCGCAACTGGCGACGGAAAGACCGACGACCTCCCCGCCTTCAACGCGGCGCTGAAAAAAGCCTCCGACG
>JBBQCK010000259.1:0-5002 GCA_038318605.1 Tepidisphaerales bacterium
CACGGCGGAAAAGTGAACGTCCGCTACTTCGACGGCCACGGCGAATCGATGCCGATCGAGGATGTGCGGTATGAGATGTTTGCCGATAAATGAGTTGGGTCGGCGACATGACCACTGCGACAGCGGCAGGTGATATCGCCCGGGATGTGCAGTTATTCCAGCGGCCGGAAACGCGGCAGACAATTGGCAGGCGGCTCATGATCGCAGCAGTGCGGGCTGGATAAAGTCCATTGGGGTGCGCGGCGGTTTGTTTACGGTTTCGTCCACGAGCTTGAGCATGAAGGCGGTGACATCCTCCGACTCCTCCATGAGCTTTGCGTGGCGCTTTTGCCAGGTTTGACGGAGGTTGGGGTCGGCCAGGAGTTGCTCGGCGATGGGCATTCCTTCCTGAAGTGAATTGGTATTGAAAGCAAGGCCGTACATGTGCTCGAGGGCGACGAGATACCCCACGCGCAGGTGATTGCAGAAAATCGCCGGCGTGCCGAGCACGGCCGCCTCGGCCGCCATGGTGCCTCCTTCGCCGATATAGAGTGTTGCGCGGGCGAGCAGGTCGTGGATGTGCTGTACGGGAACCGGATTGCGATGCGATTCGAGGCTGGGGGGAAGATCGCCCTCAGCGCTGATAAGTACGCGGCCGAACTTTTCCAGACGATGCACGATGTCGCGCAGTTCCGGCTCGCCGATGCCTTTCAGTCCGACGTCATGTGCGGCGGAATAGCTGACGGTGCGCAGCACAATGAACGGCTTGTTGGTGTCGATGCCGGCGGCCGTCAGCGTGTCGGTGCGCGGTGTGTAATAGTTGGGATGAAGGTAGCTTTGCACCCAGATTCCGCGAAAGTGCACCTGTCGCCAGCCGAAATTGCGCGTGTAGCCGGTGCCGGTGAAGATAGTGGTGGCAAAAGGCAGGCCGAGCATCTGCTGAAGTCGCGCGTGTTCTGCCTCTTCCAGCACCAGGCGCGGCACGTTGAGGATTTTGCCGACCAGGCCGATCGTCACACCGGTTTGCGCCAGCATGACATCGGGCCGAAATCGCCGGGCAAGCGATAGCAGCCGGCCATATCGTTCGATCAACTCGGCGAACATGCCGGCCAGCCCCGAACCTTTTGACGAGAGGCATTCAAACGGAATTTCCAGCGATTTCAGCAGGGGTACGGTGACATCTTTTTCGCGGGTGGCGACGAGAACACGATCGCCGCGCTGTTGCAGCAGCCAGATCAGGTTCTTGAAGAAGTGAACCTGTGCAGGATGGGTGATGTCAAACAGAACGCGCATGCAGCGAGGTGAATGTATCGGCAAATGGCGCGGACGTCACCTTTGGAGCGGAAGAGTGCAATGTAATGAGTGACGCGTGATACCGAAGCGCTCCCATCGGGGTGATGGGTGGGTTACAATCGGCGTCAGTTGAGGCGCAGAGGATTTTTGCGATGGAGGTTGGCGGACCATGGGCGCTCAAAAAATCACTTCACAGATGATCGGTCAATGGGTCGATCAGGCCGTGGCGACGACGGCGGTATATGACCTGCACACGCATCTGTATCCGCCGAATTTTGGGCGGTACATGCTGTACGGCATCGACGAGTTACTGAATTATCACTATCTGATCGCCGAGACGATCCGCGCTTCGGACGTTGCCTACGACGCATTTTGGGGTATGTCGCAGGCGCGGCAGGCGGAGTTGATCTGGACGACGCTCTTCGTCGATCGCGCACCGATATCCGAAGCATGCCGCGGCGTGGTGACTGTGCTCAACAAGCTCGGGCTTGATGCAGGCGCAAAGGACTTAAGCAGCTATCGCGACTGGTTCAAATCACAGTCGCCAGAAGCGTTCACCGACAAGGTGCTGGAACTAGCGAATGTCAAAACCGTGGTGATGACGAACGATCCGCTGGACCCCGCCGAACGCGACATCTGGCTGAGCGGCGTAAAGCCCGATCCGCGATTTAAGGCGGTTTTGCGAATTGATCCGATTCTTCTGGGCTGGCCGGGCGTGGCCGAGCCGTTGAAGGCGCTGGACTATGCTGTATCGCCGGACCTAGGCGGCAAAACGATGCCGGAGCTTCGGCGGTTTCTGAGTGAATGGGCCGATCGGATGAATCCGATTTATTGCGCCTGTTCGCTGCCGCCAACCTGGCGGTATCCCGATCAATCGCCGACGACGCGGGTGCTCGATGAGGTTGTGCTGCCGTTTGCGCGCGAGCGGAATCTGCCTTTTGCCATGATGATCGGCGTGACACGGCAGGTGAATCCGCGGCTGAAGATGGCCGGCGATTCATTGGGTAAGAGCGACATCACCAGCCTTGAGCGCATTTGTGCGACCAACGCGGGCAACAAGTTCATGTGTACGATGTTGAGCCGCGAAAATCAGCACGAGCTGGCGGTTACTGCACGCAAGCAGCGCAACCTGATGGTCTTTGGCTGCTGGTGGTTCACGAATATTCCCAGCGTCATTGAGGAGATCACGCGCATGCGCCTGGAACTGCTCGGCACAAGCTTTATTCCGCAGCATTCGGATGCGCGGGTCCTCGATCAGATTCTGTATAAGTGGGATCACAGCCGCGCGATCATCGCGAACGTGATGAAGGAAAAATTCAACGATCTAGCCGCCACGGGGTGGCCGGTTTCGCAGGGGGAAGTCCAGAAGACTGCCGAGGCTTTTTTGTCGAGAAACTTTGAAAACTTCCTGACAGCCCGCCTGCCGGGGTGATGCTCGGCAGGTCAGGCGCATAGGAATATAATGTCTATCCGCCGCTGCGATGACGTGCAGGCGGCCGATCGCCGCACAGCAAAGCACGCAGACCGCGCGGATCAATCATCGCGGATCAACTCTTGTCGCGACTGGCCTTGCCGATGGCTTCCTGAACCTTGCCGGCCACTTTCTGCGCCTTGCCTTTGATCTGCTGGCCGGTGTCGCCCTTGATGGCACCGGCGACGTCATTCACTTTGCCTTTGATCTGTTTCACTTTGCCCGCTGCTTCGTCTTCTCGGCCCATGGTGACGCTCCTTTAAAAAACTATGGAGAACCTACTTTGCAAAATCCATGCCTACACAGGTGAACGCGACGCGCGATGGGTGATTCATTGCTGAATTGCCGGTTGCGGAGTAGAACGGCAACGTGGCGTTCGAGCTGTCGCGACACCCATTTTTTGAGGCGAATACCGACGCCAGCGGTGTTGTATCGCATATTTTGACGCAGCGCGTCGCCCCGGTTCAGCAGACATTTTATTACACGAACCCGTCCATAACCGCAGACGAGCGGCTGCTCTGGTTTTATTGCGGGCATCCGCCAAACCCGCAGCGCACGCTCGGCGTTTTGTCGCTTGATCCCGCCTCGCCGTTCATTCGCCACTTTCCGCAGGCCGGGTTCAGTGCGGTGTCACCCATGGTGGATGGAGACGGCGTTTTTCTGTGCAGCGGCGCATCAGTCTGGCGGCTTGGCGTTGAGGGCGATATGCAGCGGATCTTCAGCGTGCCGGAGGACTATCTAGCCGGCCGGCCGCTCTTTCGACTCGCGACGCATCTGACGCTCGATGCAACCGGCCACTGGTTTTTACTCGACGGCGAGGTTGGCAATTGCTGGTTTGTAGCTTTGGCGCATCGCCAGACAGGTGAATTTCGAGTGGTGAAGGAGTTTGCCCAGAACTTCAATCACGCACAGTTTCATCCGTTTGATCCGGAGGTGTTCACCATCGCGATGGATCATTTTCGCGACAAATCCACTGGCCGGCGTTTTCATTACGACAACCGCATCTGGCTCATGGACGTTCACAACCGCCGGTTCAGAACGCTGACGCCCGACAACTACGCCAGCCATTTGAAGGGTGCCTGCCACGAGTGGTGGTCGGCCGATGGAAAGGTGCTATACATCGATTACGAAACCGGGGTGTGGATGGTCGATCCGGCAAGGCCCGAAGCGCATGAGTTGATCTGGCCGACGCCGCTCTGCCATGCGCATTGCGATCGAACGCGCCGATATTTCTGCGCGGATCAATCGCCGTACTATTGGAAGGACAGGCCATGCGAGGTGAAATTTTTTGACAGCGCAACCCGGCATTCGATCAACATTGCTTCCGCCCTTCCCATGCCTTCGGCCGATCGTGGGCTGTATCACATCGATCCACATCCGCAGTTTTCGCCGCGCGATACATGGGTGGTCTATACCACAACGGTGCGGGGCGGCGTCGCGGATGTGGCGCTATGCGAGTCGGCCGGGTTGGCGGCACGGACGGCCGCTACCGACTGATATCCGTAAGTTGTATTGTTCGCGGCATTCGCCGATGTGCGGTGTTTCGGGCACGATGCTTGGGGTACTCGTGGTATGGCCGCACCTGTTATGACCCCTGACAACCACTTTGGATTCGATCTGCGAACAATTGATCCGGCGGGTGCGCGGCTGGGGCGCGTACGGACGGCTCATGGGGGGTTTGACACGCCGGCGTTCATGCCTGTCGGGACGCAGGGAACGATCAAAGGGGTGATGCCGGAGCAGATCGCGGCGTGCGGCGCTCAGATTGTCCTGGCCAATACCTATCACCTTATGCTTCGGCCGGGCGAGAAGGCGGTTGCGGCGCTGGGGGATCTGCATGGGTTGATGGGATGGGCAGGACCGATCCTGACGGACTCGGGCGGGTTTCAGGTTTTTTCGTTGGCGGACATCAATCGGATTGATGACAGCGGCGTGCGGTTCAAGAGCCACATCGACGGCGCCATCGTCGATCTGACGCCACAGCGCAGTATCGCGGTACAGAACGACCTCGGTGCCGACATCATCATGGCGTTTGATGAATGTCCTCCGTCCACTGCCCCGCGCGCGTATCAGATAGAAGCGGTCGATCGCACGTTGCGATGGGCGGAATCGTCGCAGCGTGCCCATGCGCGGGCGGACGATCAGGCGCTTTTTGGCATCGTGCAGGGGGGTATCGACCTTGAACTGCGCAGTTATTGCGCCCAGCGCCTCGTCGGCATGCGGTTTCCCGGCTATGCGTTGGGCGGTTTGGCGGTGGGG
>JBBQCK010000260.1:0-4997 GCA_038318605.1 Tepidisphaerales bacterium
GGCTTCTGCGGCTCGATGATGTCCGAGCCGTTCTGAATCGCCTTCACCACCGGATTGCAACCGGCGGCCTGGGCGGAATAAATCTTTGGTTTGGTGTCTTCCACCAGACCGAGTTCGATGAACTCCTTATAGGCCTTGTAGATTTTCGGCAGGATGGTTCCACCGGCGGTGGGCACGATGGTGTGTTGCGGCAATGTCCAACCGAGTTGCTCGGCGATCTCAAAGCCGAAGGTTTTTGCGCCTTCGGTGTAGTAGGGACGAAGGTTGACGTTGACGATTGCCCAGCCGTACTTGTCGGCAATTTCAGTGCAGAGGCGGTTTACGTCGTCATAGTTCCCACGAATGCGCACCATGGTTGGCGCGAAGATCAGCGAACCTAGAACCTTGCCCTGTTCGAGATCGTGCGGAATCATCACGAAGCATTTGATTCCCGCCTGCGCCGCGTGGGCCGCGGTGCTGTTCGCCAAGTTGCCCGTGCTAGCGCAGCCGACGGTATCAAATCCAAATTCCATCGCCTTGGTGATGGCGACCGATACCACGCGTTCCTTGTAGGAATAGGTTGGGTAGTTGCACGAGTCATCCTTGATGTACAGATGCTTGCAGCCCAATTCCGAAGCGAGCCGGTCGGCCTTTTTTAGCGGCGTCATGCCGGAATGCAGCCCTGTGCGGGGCGCACCTTCGATTGGTAGCAGGTCGCGATATCGCCACAGCGACCGTGGGCCGCGTGCGATCGACTCGCGCGTGACCTTCCCTTTCATGGCGGCGTAGTCGTACTCGACCTCATACGGGCCGAAGCAGGCTTCGCAAACATGCTTGGGAGAGACCGGCTCGCGGTGGCCGCACTCTTTGCATTTTAATCCAAGAACGTAGGACATGGCATTTACGGTTTGAGAGTGTGAAAACGGCGACGCGCTGCGCGCAAAAAGAAACCTCTTCCACAGAAGTAAGAAGAGGTGCGTACAGGCAATGAAATCCTGGCGGCTCTTCTTATCTCTCCCGCAGCGCATCACAAGCGCGGCGAGCAGGACTTAGCACCATTCCCCCGCGAAAGTTCCTCGCGGAAACCGGGGCAACGACCGGGATGGTTGCTGTGGCGTCTCAGGGCCTGACCCTCAGCCACTCTGGATAAGAGAACTATTCGATTTTCGTCAAAATCATACGACGCGATCCGGCCAACTTCAAGCCAGCCGAAAAGTCGCGCCAACGGGAGAAAGGCCAGCCGCAAGCGATGACACACTTCAGAGCACGGTGGTTTGGCTGCTCCCAGCCGGCTCCGGATGGCGGCGCGGCTAAAACACAAATAGCGGTTGTCGGATTTCGGCTGCGCCGCCACTGTTTTGGTCGGTTGAAGACGCCTGCGCAACGCGGGCCGGCGGCCCGAGATTTTCCACCAACACACATCTATTCCGCAGGAAGCTCCTTCAGCAACTTCGCCGCCGCCTCACGCTGCTCGAAGAATGCGTCTTTGCTCAACGCCTCCAGTGCCGTCCGCAATGCTGTTACGCTTTGCGGGCTCGGCTTTTCAGCCGCCGGAGCCGGCTGGGTGGTGGCGGCCTGCATGGTGGCAAGCAGCGTCTTTCGAACCTCTGGTGCCAGCCGAATCACATTTTGCGGTGACTCGGCTGCCTTCTGCTCGGCGTCGCCCACTTTCCAGTCAATCGCCTTGCCGGCCACAACCGTTGTTGGTTTGGACGGGGTCTTCGCGCCTGACTTCAGCGTGGCAACGGCGAACACGGTGCGCACGCCCGAGCCGAGCGCATCAGTTGTTAACGAAAATGGTGAGGTTGAAGCAGTCCCGATCGACGTCGCACGATCGAAAAACTCCACGGCCGTTGTCCCCTCCGGCGCACCGGCCGTCAACGTCAGCTTCCCGTCCGCACTGGTGATGCTCAACGTGACCGTCGGCTTCTGCACCTCAAATGCACGCCACACGGCCGCCGTATTGGCCGCGGGAAGCCAGATTGCATTGGTCTTGTCCGCCTTGAACTCGCCAACCGGCGCAATTTCCGGCCAGTCGGTTTTCCAGCCGTATTCACCGAGCCATCCCTTTTCAAATGGGATTGGCGCCAACTTGGCCGCGCCGTCGGCGGCATGCGCTTCGGTGTCGCGCAGTGCAAAAACATCCTGAAAGAATGGCACAAAAGTCTCCCAAGAATTGCCCCAACCATGTCCAAGCCCCCACCCAATCATCATTCCCCAGGTGACGCCTTCGTGGGCACGGATTTTCGGGTAGTTGGCATTGTGCCAGTAGCGCGCTTCGCCCTTGTCGTAATCAACGAACGGATCCTTTGATCCCACGACTGTCAGTGCGGGAACCGTTTTTGCCATCTCGATGCGGGCGGGGTTGTTGAAGTTGGCGGGAATGCCCGGATTGCCGCCCAAGCCCAAGGCGATCGTCCGGGCGGGATTTTCCTCGCAAAAGTCCCACGCCCTGGAGCCGTTGCGCGAAAAGCCCAGCGGCACGATTGGGCAATGCAGCAGTTCGTTATGGCCGGTTCGCTCGGCAAAATCCTTCAGGCTTATGTCGAGGAGTTCGGTGCCATATTTGTATCGCAGCAGGCAGCCGACGATGGCCAGCTTTTCCTCGCGCGCCACCGCCTGCAGATCGGATCTATCGGGCGTGTAGGTGTAACCGAGGTCAAACAAAATGCCGCGGATTTCGCCCGGCTTGACGTTGCCAGGAATGAAAATGCGGATGCGCGACGGAGAGGGCTTGTCGGCCGGCTTATCCAGGCGATCGGTATTGTTGTACTGAATAATTTTGTCGCCGTTGGCCAGCTCGTAAACATCCGTGCGGCGGGTTTGTCCGGTCATTTCGATCGGCGGGGGGATGTCTTTCCTGCTTTTGTTCTGCGCAATGGCCGGCAGTGCGAGCGCGACAAGGACGAGTGCTGAAAGCGTGGGGTTCATGTGAAATTCCTTGGATGTCTGTACGAATACTCTACAGCAAAAATGGGGAAGCGTTGGCTTGCATTTTAATGCATTGGGCCGCCGGAAGTGGCAAGGCTCGCACATTGCGGCCGAGATTTGGCGTCGCGTCGGGTGGTAGGTTGACAGCGTTGGCATTAGCAATTCTGATGCGGCCCGTCGAGGTTGAGGAAGTCCAATTATTCGGAGAAGAACATGCCGCGCCCAGTCACCCTGTTCACCGGCCAATGGGCCGACCTGCCGTTCGAGACGATCTGTCAGAAGGCCGCTGAGTTTGGCTACGATGGCGTCGAGCTCGCCTGTTGGGGAGATCATTTCGACGTCGAAAAAGCGATAAAAGATAAGAAGTACGTCCGCGAGCGTTGGGACATTTTGCGCAGCCATGGACTCGATTGTTTTGCGATCAGCGCCCATCTGGTCGGCCAAGCCGTATGCGACTTGATTGATGAGCGGCATAAATCAATTCTGCCGCCCGAGGTGTGGGGCAACGGCGAGCCCGAAGGCGTTCGCAAGCGCGCCGCCAGACGAATGATCGACACCGCAAAGGCCGCACGGCGATTCACGGATGCCCGGCCAAAGGATGCCGCCTCGCCATTGAAAAAATTTGGCGCCGTGGTCAACGGTTTTACGGGGTCGAGCGTTTGGCATTCGATCTATGCTTTTCCGCCAACGGATCAGAAATACTGGCAGAAGGGCTTTGACGATTTTGGCAGGCGATTCGGGCCGATTCTCGATGCGTTTGAGAAGGAGAACGTCAACTTCGCGCTCGAGGTGCATCCGACAGAAATCGCGTTCGACACCGCCAGCGCCGAGCGCGCGGTGGAGGCGGTGAAAAAACATAAGCGGTTCGGTTTTAATTTCGATCCATCGCATCTGGCGTATCAGGGAGTGGACTATGTGAAGTTCATTCGCACCTTTCCGGGCCGGATTTTTCACGTCCATATGAAGGATGTCTGGTTCGGCCACGGCGACGGGACCGTCGGCGTTTTCGGCGGCCACACTACTTTTGCCGATCCGCGCCGTTACTGGGATTTTCGCAGCCTCGGCCACGGCGACGTGATCTTTGAAGACATCATCGTCGCGCTGAATGACATCGCCTACCAGGGCCCACTCAGTGTTGAATGGGAAGACAGCCGCATGGATCGCGACCACGGCGCCGCCGAAGCCGCGGCGTTTGTCAGGCAGGTTGATTTCGCGCCATCGGGCATTGCATTTGATTCGCAGTTTGATCGATAACGGCGCTTGGCCGCGTCAATTGAACAACCCCAACTGAGCATTTCGGTCGGGCGGATGAAATCGATCCGTTGCAAGCGACGGCGGCTTGGCATCGACGCCGGCTTTTCGGGCGGCGAGGTGGTACATGGCACGCAGTTGGCCGGCGTAGATTCCGGCGCCGCGCATACGGGTGTTGAAGCTGGGGTCGTTGAGCCGGCCGCCGCGCATGGAGCGGATGCGCGACAGCACTTTTTCACGGCGGTCGGGGAAATGTCGGCCGAGCCAATCTTCAAACAGTGGCGCAACTGCCATCGGCAGGCGCACCGGGGTGTAACCGGAAAACGTCGCGCCGGCGCTGGAGGCGGCGGCAAGGATGGCGGGCAACTCGTGGTCAGTGAGGCCGGGAATAATCGGGGCGGCCAGCACGCCCACTGGCACGCCGGCGTCGGCAAGCTCGGCCACCGCCCGCAGACGCTCGGCCGGAGCGCTCGCCCGCGGCTCAAGTCGTGCGTGCAATGCCGAATCCAATGTTGTGATCGAAACCCAGATGGCCGCCAATTTTTCGCTCGCCATACGCGCGAATAAATCGACGTCGCGTGTCACCAGTCGATTTTTGGTAATCACCATGCACGGATTGCGAAAGTCGGCCAGCACCTCAACACAGCGGCGCGTGAGCTTCAATTTGCGTTCGACGGGTTGATAGCCATCGGTCACGCCGCCGATGGCAATGACCTGCGGCCGCCACGATCGCGCCGAAAGTTCGTGTGCGAGCAGAGTGGGCATTTCTTCCTTGACGAGAATGCGCGTTTCGAAATCAAGGCCCGCGGAGAAGCCAAGATATTCATGTGTTGGCC
>JBBQCK010000261.1:0-4991 GCA_038318605.1 Tepidisphaerales bacterium
AGGCCTGGAACGTACGGGAAGCGTCACCCAATTCTATTGTCGCTCGCGCATATCCGCTTCTTCCCCGCTGCGTCGATGTAGAAGC
The DNA here is from genome assembly GCA_038318605.1 of Tepidisphaerales bacterium. Taxonomy (GTDB): domain Bacteria; phylum Planctomycetota; class Phycisphaerae; order Tepidisphaerales; family Tepidisphaeraceae; genus JBBQCK01. The sequence goes on from JBBQCK010000261.1 coordinate 86, forward strand.
GTTCGCCGATGATCTTGGGCGCCCGACTGCGGTATTCGATCTTCTTCACGCCTCGAAGAATCTGTTCCGCATAAGGCTGTCGAATACTCAGCGCGCGCATTTCCCTTGCATCGGCGACAGTCAACGCCTTCCAGTGTGACATAAATGGACGTGCTCCGGCGGCGCGGGAGGAATCGTCAGTTGTCGGCGGCATACCCGTCGATCATCATGATGGCGATGATGCAGCGTCCGGAATGGTTCATCAGCGGCGCCGAGGGCGTGGCAACGGCGATTGAGGGGATCGGCATCCTGATCGTGCTGCTTGGCGGAGTGTTGGCGCTGGTGGGTTACGCGCGCGATGCGTTGAGCGTGCCGAAAGGTGGATCGTACGAAGCCGCATAACGCGATCTGCGCCGAAGGCTGGGGCGCGCGATCCTGCTGGGTTTGGAGTTTCTCGTTGCCGCCGACATCATTGGAACGGTGCTGGTGAGTCCAACTTTGGCAAATGCCGCGGCGCTGGGCGTGGTGGTGTTGATCCGCACATTCCTCAGTTGGTCGCTTGAACTGGAAATTGATGGGCGCTGGCCGTGGGAGAAGAATCCTCCGTCCTCGCCATCAACTATGACATAGTGCTTGCATTTGGGTTCCCACGGTGCGTCAAGTCCGACTCGGTTTCCGGAAATGAGCGAAGGTCGCGGAAGAATGTTGTTATGAGGCCTGGTCTGCTTCACGATGAGGAATGTCCTCAATACAGCGCACCGTTTGCATCGCAGTGCGTGCATGGGTCTAGCGTTCGGCCGCCCCGAGGATAAAACGCAAATCGGCCTGGCAATCGGCAGCGCCACGGCGTGGTTACCAGCGATTGACAGGTAAGAGTTTACTTACCTATACTGGCGGCATGGTGGCAACGCGTCGTCATGGACCCGATGTCTTCGGAGCGATCAGTCATCCGTCGCGACGCCGGATGCTGGAATTGCTTGCGGACAGCGATCATTCGGTCAAGGTGATGGCCGGCCATTTCAGGATGAGCCGGCCGGCCGTTTCGCAGCATTTGCGCGTCTTGCTGGATGCGGGGCTGGTAATGGAGCGGCGGCATGGGCGTGAGCGGCGATATCGTTTCGTCCCGGAGCGACTTGGAGCGGTGAGAGATTGGCTTGCGCTCTACGAGCGGTTTTGGGATAAGCAGCTGGGGCGGCTGCAGAAGGTGCTGTCTGAAGGGAGCTCCGAGTGAAGAAAGGGATTCGACGGGAGATTCTGATTCCGCAGCGACCGGAGGCGGTGTGGCGGGCGATCGCGGACAGCGCGGGCCTGGCTCAGTGGATGTTTCCGAACGACTTCGAGCCGCGCGTGGGGCATCGGTTTACGTTTCGGGTTCCTGCGAATCCCACGGCCAAGTTTGACGGACTGGTGGTGCGGTGCGAGGTGCTGGAATGCGAGGGGCCGAAGGAAACTGGCAGTGGTGGGGATGCGGGTGGGCGGCTGGTTTTTTCGTGGTCGGCCGGGCGGCCTGTGGAGAATACGCGGGTGAGCTTCCGGCTAGCGCCGGACGGTGAAGGGACACGTCTATTTTTCGAACACTCGGGCTTTGAGGTGTCCGAACCGTGGGGCGAGCACGCCGTCAAGGGGGCGGAGTATGGCTGGGCGAAGATGTTCAAGCAACTTGCCGCCGTGGTCGCGTCGCAGGTGGCAGATGGCGAATAGGAGCGATGTCATGAATTCAGGTACCAAGCGTTCGATTCTTCGCTGTATTCACATCATTTGTGGTCTGCCGCTGATCGGGTTCGTATACGGTCCACCGGCGGAGACGGAGCAGTACCGTTATATGTTTCAGTATTTCTTCGTGCCGGGGCTTGTCCTTTCGGGGTTGTGGATGTGGAAGGGCCATCTTCTTCGGCGACTGATCTCGAAACGATCCGCCTGAACAGGGGCTGGCATCGTGAGTTCCATTTTTGAAAGTATCAAACCATGAACCCCATGAGTCCCAAAGTTGACGGCTATATCCGCAAGAACAAGCGCTGGCAGGCGGAATTGCAGAAGTTGAGAACCATCATTCTCGATTCTCCACTGGCGGAAGAAGTGAAGTGGCGCGTTCCGTGTTACACGTTCGCGGGTAAAAATGTGGTGTTTCTGGGGGCTTTGAACGAAACGTGCGTGATCACTTTTGTGAAAGGGGCGCTATTAAAGGATGCGAAGCGGATTCTCATTCAGCAGACGAAGAATTCGCAGTCTGTGCGGGTGATTCGATTCAGTAATGAGAAGGAGATCGCCAAGCTGCAGACGGTGCTCAAGGCGTATATCAACGAAGCGGTCGAAGTGGAACGAGCAGGGTTGAAGGTGGTATTCAAGAAGACGGCCGAGTTCGATTTTCCCGAGGAATTTCAGAAACGACTGGATGAAAGCCCCGCATTGAAAGCCGCCTTTGAGTCATTGACGCCGGGGCGGCAGCGCGGGTATCTGCTTCATTTTTCCTCGGCCAAGCAATCCAAAACTCGTGCGTCGAGGGTGGAAAAATGCGAGCCACAGATTCTTAATGGCAAGGGATTGGATGATTAGCGCCGCCGATGGATGCCGGCGTCGCCGAAGATATAGGCAGAGTGCGAATGGGTCGAACGACGGACGGCGCCGATCCGAAACGCCGTGCGGAAATGCGCATCGCTCAACCGAAAACAAGATTTGGCGAGACGGAGAAGTGTTCACCATCTACGACGCGCGGCCAGAATTAAGCCGGGCCGGACGAGGCTTGCGATGCGCCATGGGTATGGGCGGCCGATTAGGGGTTGGTGTAGGTTTCGGCGGAGCGATTGCGGTGATTGAGAACGATGTATTGCGTTACGCCGGCGGACGCATACCCGGCGAGCTTTTCGCGGGCATCTCCCGGCCGGCCGCATGGGCGGCCACTGAGGCGATTGTCGGTAATTCATTCCCAGAGCGAGCTGACCGAATACTACCGAATGTTCCGATCGCCCGTGACGATGGTCAAATTCTCGACCAGCGCCTGGGCGATGAGGAGGCGATCAAACGGGTCGCGATGGATGAGTGGCAGACGGGATAGAGCGTCGATGTGTTCGAGTGTGATGGGGAGGAGGGCGAAGCGCCGATCGACGACCTCCGTGGCGATGGTATGGGCGACCGGCTGGCCGAGTGTAAGTTTACCGATACCGACTTTGATCTGCATTTCCCACGGCGATACGAGGCTGATGAGCAATTCGTTATTCGAATCCTCGAGCACAGCGCGGGCCAACGCAGGCACGGCGGCAGCTTCCTGCACGAGATAGATCACGGTCATCGTATCGAGCAGGAGCCTCACTTCGAATCATCCTCGCCAACCCAGAAGGAGTCTGGAAGCGGTTCGTCGAAGTCAGGCGCCACATGGGTAAATGCACCGGGCTGCGCACCAAAAACGCGCTTCGGCTTCGACGCCTTCGGCGAGTCGATCGGTTCAATCTGGAGGAGAACCTTTTGATTGGGCGCGAGCAATACCGGCTCGTCGGGGACCAGCACTTTGCCATCGAAATGGGCTTTGACGGCGATCATCTAGTCAATCATACCACATGCCGCTGTCGGAGCTCCAAAGGAGCCAACTTCGCCTGAATCTGCATCGAGCGGATGATCCCGAGCGCCAGTGCCATTTATCGGCGAGTGCGTGACTGCCTCACACCCCCGCCTGATTCACCGCCTCGCCGTGCGCCGAACCGCATTATCCTGCCTTGCGGATATACACGACGCCATGTCTGGTGATTTCTTCGACATTGCCGTCGTCGGCCAGGCGCTGCAACTCATCCATCCATTTGAGAGCCTCGGGCTCAAAACAGGGCTCCGATGCATCCTCATCGGGAACGACCGAGGCAACCTGGATATGCACAACACAGTGCGTGCCATTGATTCACTGCGGAACTATGAGTCGGCGGCCTGCAAGCATGAGTCACCTGTCAAAACAGTGTGCTGTCACCAATTTTGCCGTTCGACTGGTTGCGAGCCAAGCGCATACAACAACCTTGACCACAACTTACTCATCGCTACAGCCCGCTCTCATTCACCGCCACTCCATGCGCCTTGAGCGTGTTCACCTGGACCACCTTCGCCTGGCTCGGATCGCTGATGTTGTCGCTGTGGCAGTCGGCCTTTTTGCCCTTGTGTGCAAGCTTCATGATTTCGTCCTGGGTGAGGATGCCGCGCTGTTTTAGTGTCTCGGCGCCGGCGGGGGTGATGCCGGGGGATTTTAGAGCGCGCTTTTCGGGCTGCGAAGCCTCGTCCTTGCCGCTGTAGAAATCGGTGATTTCCTTGCTGATGCGCACGGAGCACCAGTCGTGGCCGCACATGGCGCAGAAATCGGTGTCAACGTCGAGATCCTCGTCGTGATATGCGCGGGCCAGATCGGGGTCGAAGCTCAGGTCGAAATGCTTCTGCCAGTTCAAGGCCGCGCGGGCCTTGGTCAGTTCATCGTCGCGATCACGGCTGCCGGGTATGCCCAGCGCCACGTCGGCGGCGTGCGCCGCAATTTTGTAAGCGACGCATCCCTGCTTCACGTCATCCTTCTTCGGCAGGCCCAGATGTTCCTTGGGCGTGACGTAGCACAACATGCTGGCGCCATGAAAGCCCGCCGCCGTCGCGCCGATGCAACTGGTGATGTGGTCGTAACCGGGAAATACATCCGTCACCAGCGGTCCGAGCACATAAAACGGCGCGCCATGGCAAAGCCGGCGCTGGAGCTTCATGTTGTATTCGATCTGGTCGAGCGGGACGTGGCCGGGGCCTTCGACCATGACTTGCACGCCGCGTCGCCAGGCGCGCTCGGTGAGCTCGCCCAAGGCGCAGAGCTCGGCAAGCTGGACGCGGTCGGTGGCGTCGGCGAGGCCGCCGGGGCGGCAGCCGTCACCGATGGAGAAGGTGACGTCGTGCTCGCGCATGACGTCGCAGATTTCTTCCC
>JBBQCK010000262.1:0-4976 GCA_038318605.1 Tepidisphaerales bacterium
CCTCAAGCTCGGAATCAAGCTCCCCGAACCCGGCCAATACGCAGTCGGCATGGTCTTCCTGCCGCAGGACGTCAACCAGCGCACGCGCTGCGAACGCATCTTCGAAAAAATCATCACCGACTATGGAATGGTCGTACTCGGTTGGCGCGATGTGCCGGTCGATGGCCGATATGTCGGCGCGACGCCCAAAAATGTCGAACCCAAAATCCGGCAGGTGTTTGTCAAGCCAGGCGAAAAGTTCTTCAATCGCGCGGATTTCGACCGACGCCTCTATCTCGTCCGCCAACTCGCGGAAAACATGGTCGAGTTTGGCGACGTCGATCTGACGCAGGCGGCGCGCGACATGTTTTACATCAATCTCCTTTCGGCCAATCGCATGGTTTACAAGGGGATGCTGACCGCCGAGCAGCTACGTCACTACTACAAGGATCTCGAAGACCCGGATTTTGAATCCGCTCTGGCAATGGTTCACAGCCGGTTTTCGACCAACACATTTCCAAGCTGGCCTTTGGCGCATCCGTTTCGATACCTTGCCCACAATGGCGAGATCAACACCCTGCGCGGCAACCGCAACTGGATGCGCGCCCGCTATGGCACGCTGCAATCACAGGTCTTCGGCGACGAGCTGCAGAAGTTGTTCCCGATCCTCACGGAAACGGGCTCGGATTCCGCGACGCTCGACAACGCGCTGCAGTTCCTCGCCGTCAACGGCCGGTCGCTGCCGCATGCGGTGCTGATGCTGATTCCCGAGGCGTGGCAAAACCACGAACTCATGAAGAAGCACAACCCGGATCTCGCCGCCTTCTATGAATACCACGCCTGCCTGATGGAACCATGGGACGGCCCGGCATCCATCGCCTTCACCAATGGCCACATCATCGGCGCCGTGCTCGATCGCAACGGCCTGCGCCCCAGCCGCTATTACGTCACCAAGGACGATCTTGTCATCATGGCTTCGGAGGTCGGCGTGCTGCCGGTTGCGCCGGAAAGCGTCATCCGCAAATGGCGCCTTCAGCCCGGCCGTATTTTCCTCGTGGACATGAAGCAGGGCCGTATTGTCGATGACACCGAGATCAAGGATGAACTCGTCGGCAAGCGCCCCTGGCGCGAATGGCTCGACGAACAATTGATCGAGCTCGATTCGCTCCCTGATCCATCCAACGTGCCGCAGCCCGACCACGACACGCTCATGGTCCGCCAACGCGCCTTCGGCTACACCGTCGAAGACCTGCGCATGCTGATGATGCCGATGGCGATTACCGGCGTGGAGGCGCTGGGCTCGATGGGCACCGACACGCCGCTGGCCTGCCTGAGCGACAAGCCGCAGTTGCTCTACGCATATTTCAAGCAGTTATTCGCTCAGGTGACCAACCCGCCGCTCGATGCCAACTTCGAGGCGCTGGTCACAAGTCTATACACATACATCGGCCGCGAGGGCAATCTGCTGGACGAAGAGCCGGCGGCGGCGCATCTGGTCAAACTCAAGACGCCGATCCTGACCAACGGCGAGCTTGCCAAGCTGCGCGAGATCAAGACCGGCACGCTGAAAGCCGGCACAATCCCGATGCTGTTCAAGCTTGCCGATGGCGAGGCCGGCCTGCAAAAAGCGATCGAAAAGCTCTGCGACGATGCATCGGCGGCGGTGAAGTCGGGCGTTTCGCTGCTGATCCTGAGCGACCGCGGTGTGGACGAAAGCACGGTTCCGATTCCCAGTCTGCTGGCGTGCGCCGCGGTCCATCATCACCTGATCCGCGAGGGAACGCGCACGCAATGTGGCCTGGTTATTGAAACCGGCGAGGCGCGCGAGGTGCATCACTTCTGCCTGCTTCTGGGATATGGCGCGGGCGCAATCAATCCGTATGTCGCGTTTGAGACAATCGCCGACCTGCACAAGGATGGCATTCTGCCCTCCAGCGTGACGCTCACCGATGCCAAGAAGAATTACATCAAGGCCGCCAACAAGGGCATCATCAAGGTCGCCTCGAAGATGGGTATCTCAACGGTGCAAAGCTATCGCGGCGCGCAGATCTTCGAGGCAATCGGCCTGTCGCGCGATGTCATTGACCGCTATTTCACCAACACCGCCTCGCGCATCGCCGGCGTAACGCTCGACATCATCACGACCGAGGCCCTCGAGCGCCATCGCATCGGCTTCCCGCCGATCGTCGTCGAAACCGACACACTCGAGTCGGGCGGCCTGTACCAATGGCGGCGCCAGGGCGAATATCACATGTGGAACCCCGACACCGTCGCCAAGCTGCAGCAGGCGGTGCGGGCCGATCTTTCTGCCTATGAAAAGTTAAAGCACGGAACTCCGATCGCCAGCCAGCAGACCTTCGGCGAATTCACGAGCCTTGTGAATGCGGAGTCGAAGCATCGCTGCACACTGCGCGGGTTGCTGGAGATCAAGAGCGCCGAGAACGCGATTGCGATCGAGGAGGTCGAACCGGCCGCGAATATCGTGAAGCGCTTTGTGACCGGGGCGATGTCGTTCGGCTCGATCTCGCGCGAGGCGCATGAAAACCTCGCAATCGCCATGAACCGTATCGGCGGAAAATCAAACACCGGCGAGGGCGGCGAAGATCCCGCGCGATTTCTCCCCGACCGCGACGCCAACGGAAACATTCTGAAGGCAGCCGACGGCTCACCGGTGCTGCGCCGCTCGGCGATCAAGCAGGTGGCGTCAGGTCGATTCGGTGTGACCATCGAATATCTCGTCAACGCCGACGAATTGCAGATCAAGATGGCGCAGGGCGCCAAGCCCGGCGAGGGTGGCCAATTGCCCGGCCACAAGGTCGATGCCTACGTCGGCCGGATTCGCCATTCCACGCCCGGCGTGGGCCTCATCAGCCCCCCGCCGCATCACGACATTTATTCGATCGAGGATTTGGCGCAGCTCATCCACGATCTGAAAAACAGCAACCCTTCGTCGCGCGTCAGCGTCAAGCTTGTAAGCGAAGTCGGCGTCGGCACCATCGCCGCGGGCGTCGCCAAGGCCAAGGCGGATCACATTCTGATCGCGGGCGATTCCGGCGGCACGGGCGCTTCGCCCCTGACCAGCATCAAGTACGCCGGCATCCCGTGGGAACTCGGGCTGGCCGAAACACAGCAGGTGCTGGTGATGAACGGCCTGCGCGGGCGGGTGGTCGTTCAGACCGACGGCCAGATCAAAACCGGCCGCGATGTGGTCATCGCCGCCCTGCTCGGCGCCGATGAAGTGGGCTTTTCCACTGCGCCGCTGATTTCTTCGGGCTGCATCATGATGCGGGTCTGCCATCTAAACACCTGCCCCGTCGGCATCGCCACGCAGGATCCGGAGCTTCGCAAAAAATTCGCCGGCAAGCCGGAGCATGTGATCAATTTCATGTTCTTCATCGCCGAGGAAGTGCGCCGGTTCATGGCGCAACTGGGCTTCCGCACCTACGCGGAAATGGTCGGCCGAGTGGACATGCTCGGCATCGACCCAGCCGTCAACGATCACTGGAAAGCACGCTACGTCGATCTGGCGGCCATACTCCATCAGCCGACCAAATTACCCGGCGCCAAAGGTGTGGATGCCATGATCCGCAACGGCGGAGGCCAGGATCATGGGCTGGAAAAATCGCTCGATCAGACCACGCTGATCCCACTGGCGCAGCCCGCTCTGGAGTCGGGTAAAAAGGTCTCGGCTGATCTTGAGATCAAGAACACAAACCGGACCGTCGGCACCACGCTTTCGGGGCTGATTGCACGCAAGTATGGCTTCACCGGCCTGCCGGATGACACCATCACCTTCCGCTTTAAGGGTCACGCCGGCCAGTCGTTCGGCTGTTTCGCGGCCCGCGGGCTGACGCTGCTGCTTGAAGGGGACGCCAACGATTACGTTGGCAAGGGCCTGAGCGGCGGGCGCATCGCGGTATTTCCTTCAAAGGTAGCCCTCGCTTCGGGCTTTGTCGCCGAGGATAATATCATCGCCGGCAACACCATCTGCTACGGCGGCATACAGGGAGAGCTGTATCTGCGCGGCGTGGTCGGCGAGCGATTCTGCGTCCGCAACAGCGGAGTGAACGCCGTCGTCGAAGGATGTGGCGACCACGGATGCGAATACATGACCGGTGGCCGTGTGGTCGTCATCGGACGTACGGGCCGCAATTTCGCGGCCGGTATGTCGGGCGGCATCGCCTATGTGCTGGATGTGCCAACCGACGATCGCAGCTATCGCTTCCACGAGCTCTGCAACACCGATCAGGTCACGCTCGAACGGCGCGAGACGTTTCAACCCGATGACATCGAGACGATCCGCGGTCTACTTGAAAAGCACACGAAGCTGACCGGCAGCCCTGTTGCAAAGAATATCCTCGATCGATTCGACGACCAGTTGAAGTACTTCATCAAAGTCATGCCCAACGACTACCGCCGCGTGCTCGAGCAGCAGGCGCAGATCGATGAGCAGGCACAACAGCTTTCGGAGAGACAGGCGTAAAGGCCGGTCGGCCGCGCCGTGCCGAGCATGTGCGCGGCATGTATGCGGCCTGCGGCATGTCACGGAATTTGCCGCATTCAACCCGGCCGATCGGCCAACAGCCGCCGGCCATTCAACGAATTCACCAACAACCGCTCACTGATACACCATGGGCAAGCCGACAGGATTCAAGGAAATCGATCGTAAGACACCGCCCCGCAAGCCGGTGTCGTTGCGCCTGCACGACTGGAATGAAATCTATCTTCCCATGGCCCGGCCCGGAGCCCGGCCGGACGAGGCGCGGAAGCAGCACGATCAGGCGCTTCGCGATCAGGGCGCCCGCTGCATGGATTGCGGAATTCCCTTCTGCAACAACGGCTGTCCGCTGGGCAATATCATCCCCGAATGGAACGATCTCGTTTATCGCAATCGTTGGCGCGAGGCGATCGAGATGCTCCACAAGACAAACAACTTCCCCGAATTCACCGGCCGGGTCTGCCCTGCGCCGTGTGAGGAAGCCTGCGTACTGGGCATC
>JBBQCK010000263.1:0-4970 GCA_038318605.1 Tepidisphaerales bacterium
CCGTGGCGCCATGCTGCGCTATCGCTTAGCGCTGGTAATGCTCGCGCCGAAGCAGGCCGCAGGCGCGCTGCTGCGAGCACTGGGTATGATGGAATCGACACTGGCATTGACTCGCCGGTTCCGAGCACGCGCTGCGGATACAATGCTTCAAAACCTCAACGCAACATTGCACCTTGAGGGGCTGATCGACGCGCCGCTGACCAATGACCAGTTGACGGCTCTGGTCGATTTTCACTCCCCCACCGCCGGCGGGCTTCGGCATGGCCTGGGCATTGATGCGAAGGACATTCTCCACCGCTATTTGCCAGGCTTTTCGCTCGTCACCATGGAACTTTATAACCCACTCGGGGATCGCATCCCGGCCGCCGCGCCATGGGAGGTTTTGTGGCATCGGCTGCTGCGACGAAAATCGCCAAGGCTCGGGGCGACCGTCGCGGCGGTATTTCGGCGCGACGTTTGACCGCGCACGGCGCGCGTCAATAATCGACATCCATATGAAATGGACCGAGGCACAAAAGAGCGCCATCCAGAAGACCGGCGCGAATGTCCTGGTCTCAGCGGCGGCCGGTTCCGGCAAGACCACCGTGCTTGCCGAACGCTGTTGTCACCTGATCTGCGATGCCGCCCAGCCCGTCAACATCGGTCAGCTTCTGGTCGTCACCTACACCGATGCCGCCGCTGAGGAGATGAAGGCGCGAATCGAGAACGCACTGCGCGAGCGACTGGCGGCCGACGCCGGCAATGAGCGATTGCAAATGCAGGCCGCGCTCGTTCAGCAGGCGCAGATCTCCACAATCCATTCCTTTTGCCGCCACCTGATCCGCCAGCATTTTCATCGCCTAGGCATTGATCCGGCGTTCGTCCAGCTCGATGAGGAAGAATCTCTTCTGCTGCGATGGGAAGTTGTGCAGCAATTGTTCATTGATAGATATGAATCCGAAGAAAGCGGCCATAGCGACGCATTTCGGCGACTTGCCGACGATTATGGACAGGGCAATGACGCGCGCCTGATGCGCCTGATTACGTCAACCCACGCGCGGCTCCAATCGCTCGTCGATCCCCCTCAATGGATGAATCGTGCGCTCGCTCGACTCAACGAAGCGGCCAGCAATGATCTGGCCGACAGCGAGCTCGGCCGGGCGTGGCTGAAAATGCTTGATGACGAATTTGCATCGATAGACGCCCAATGCGATGCGGCCATTCGCTCGATCGACCCGGCCGGCTTTCCAAAGTATATCGACCACATCGAATCGCTTCAGTCCATGGCTCGAAGCTGCCGCAAGCATTTGAAATCAGGACAATTTGAGCAACTTGCCACGCAGATGCGCGATACGACCCTTCCGCGACGACCAAATTATTCGAAGGTATTGCCCGGGAGGGATCAGGCCTGCGGAATGATCGAAGCGATCTCGGATCGCTTGAAGAATGGAACCCTGCTGGCCGGCCTGCGCTTTACCGAATCGGAACTACGGCAGGGCGTAAAAAGCACCGCTTCGCATGCAAAGACATTTCTCGATCTCGTTGAAGAGTTCGGATTGCGCTATCAGGAAGCCAAGAGCCAGCGCCGCGCGCTCGATTTTTCCGACCTTGAACGATTCGCGCTGAATCTGCTGCGCGACCAGACCAGTGAAAACTGCAAGCCCTCGCCGGTGGCCAATGCCTGCCAGCGGTTGTACGAGCATGTTCTGGTGGACGAATACCAGGACATCAATGAAATCCAGGATGCAATTCTCACGCTTGTCAGCCGCGGGGCAGACGGGAAGCCGAATTCCGGCGGACAATCGCCAAATTGCTTCTGCGTCGGTGACGTCAAGCAAAGTATCTATCGATTTCGCCTGTCAGAGCCGGCGCGATTTCTGGAGCGTGAGCGAGAATACCGAAACGAAAAATCCGCGCGCGGCATGGTCATCGATCTGCAGGCGAACTACCGCAGCCGTCATCCATTGCTCGAATCGCTTAATGCCGTGTTCGAGCGGCTCATGGTCGGACCGGGCGTGGAAATCACCTACGATGCCTCCCATCGCCTTCACCCCGGCGCAACCTACCCTGAAGCTGACGAGTCGATTCAGTTTGCCGGATCGCCGATCGAGCTGCACCTCGTAGAACCACGTTCGACCGGAAGGGAAGAGGTTACCGAAGAACCCGCCGGCGCCAGCGATGCGCCTTCGCCGCTCGAAAACAGCCGCGTGGCGCGCGAAGCAACCGTGGCGGCCCGGCGCATTTTGAACCTGCTCGGCCGGGATGGTTCAAAGCCGATGAACGTTGCCGATCGCGGCGCGGACGGAAACCCCACTCTCCGCGTGATCGAGCCGCGCGACATCGTTCTGCTCCTGCGATCACCCTCATCGCAGGCGGAGCATTACGTCGGTGTGCTGCGCCGCCATGGCATTGCGTCGCACGCATCTCGCAGTGGCAGTTTTTTTGAATCCACCGAGGTACGCGACATGCTGGCGCTCCTGTCGCTGCTGCGCAATCAGCAGCAGGACATTCCGCTGGCCGCGGTGATGCGCAGCCCGCTCATGCAACTCGATGGCGCCGAGGACGCCATGGCCCGGGTTCGCATCGCGTATCCCGCGCAGCACGACGGGCAATTCACAGCATTTCACGAGGCCATCCGGCAATATGCCTGGGAGCGCGACGACGAAACCGCACGCACTCTGAACGCAATGCTGCGCCGGATCGCCCGGTGGCGTGTGGTCGCGCAGCGACAGCCAGTTGCCGACCTCATCCGCCACATTTTTGACCAAACGGGCTATGAAACCTATGTCTCCGGCCTCCCGGACGGAAGTGTTCGGTCGGCCAATCTTCAGGCGCTGCACGATCGCGCCCGCGCCTTCTCCGGATTCGCCAGCCAGGGTCTCGATCGATTCCTCGATTACCTCGACAGGCTGCGCGAAGAGGCCGATGCATCACAGGCCTCCGACGCGGCGGCCGCGGACAACGTCGTGCGCATCATGTCGGTGCACGGCGCCAAGGGGCTTGAGTTTCCGGTCGTTCTCATCGCGGACATGGCGCGCCGCTTTAATGTTTCCGACCTGAACCATCCAATACTGGTTGACCGCGCCAGCGGCATTGGTCTTGAGGTGGTCGATGAAGCGCTGCAGGTGCGATATCCATCGCTGGCATCCATGCTCATCAAAGAGCAACTCCGCCGTCAAACGGTCGCCGAAGAGCTGCGCGTGCTCTACGTCGCGGCAACGCGGGCGCGCGAGCAACTCATCCTCATCGGCGCCGCAAGTGCGGACGATGTGCAAGAGTGGCGCATGCTCTGGAAGCCGCGTAAGGGCGCTCTCCCCCTGTCCGAGATTCTGTCGGCGAAACACATGCTCGATTGGATCGGCCCGGTGGCGGTCATGCTGGAAGGGGGCGACGCACCTGATTTTGAAATCACCCTGCATGCGACCGACGATTTGATGTCGGCTGATCTGCCCGAAGTGGAGTCGGCTGATTCACCACGCGGCGATCTTTTTCACCTTCGCCCGATGAAACCCGCGCCACCTCCGCACCCGCTTGCGCATCGCATCATTGCAAACCTCACGACAGAGTACGTTTACAAACGATTCACCGAAATGCAGGCAGCATTTTCCGTTACAGCACATTCCAAGGGAAAGGGCGACGATTCAGCTGCGATGGTCGCGAATGTCGCCGCGTTAGGGCATGCCGCGGAAGCCGCAAATTCAGGCGCAACGGCCGAGCCGGACGGCGCGGCACCTCTGAACGCAGACTTGCCATTGGATTCGCCCCGCTTTTTGCAGGATGCCTCATTGCTTTCGCCGACCGACATCGGAACTGCCGTTCACATGGCGCTGCAATATTTGGATTTCAGCCGGCCTTGCGCGGGCAAAGACCTGCAACAGCAACTCGATGCGTTTGTGCGCGGCAAGCTGATGTCCCCCGCGCAGGCCGCGGCTGTCGATCGCGACGGAATCGACTGGCTGCTGCATCAATCAGAGTTGGCTGATGTTTTCCGACGCCACGCCGCCACGCTGCGGCGGGAGCAGCCGTTCACATTCGCCATGCCGCCAGCAGAGTATGAGTCTCCGTCGGCCGCCGTGCCGCGATCAGCCGATCCGCTCGACCGTGTCATGCTGCGCGGCCGAATCGACGTCATGTTTCGCGAGCCGGCTGGCTGGTCCATTATCGACTACAAAACCGATCGCGTAACCGGCTCGTGGCTCGATCAGCGCATCGCCCTCTACCGCGGCCAAGTCAAGGATTATCAAAATGCCATTGGCGCCATCACCGGCGAGGCGGTCGCGCGGGTGTATCTGGTATTCCTTTTCCCCCGGCGTGTGGTCTCCATTGCCAGCGATGATTGATCTTGCCACATCCCCCGCCATCCCCGCCGGTATGCTCACTCATGCCGGTGCGTGTACACGATCCAGAATGTTCTGTAACACGCGCGTCGTCGCGGCCGCGTCGCCGTTTTGCAGGTAAGTCTTGCCGATGACGCGATGCGCGCATACCGCAATCGCCAGCGACTTCACATCATCCGGTATTACATAATCCCGTCCCGCGACCAGCGCCGACGCCTGAGCCGCCTGTGTCAGCGCCAGCGCACCGCGCGGGCTGATGCCCAGATGCAGTTGCTCGTCGTGCCGCGTGGCTTCGACGATATCGAGAATGTAATTCACGATCGCGTCATCCATTCGCACCTTCGGCGCCATGTCCTGTAAATCGACGACATCCGCGGCGTTCATCACCGGCCGCAGTTCATTCAGCTTCGTGCGGCCCGGCTGGAGCTTGAGAATACGATTTTCGGCCTCGCGGTCGGGGTAGCCGACGCTGATGCGGAGCAAAAACCGGTCGAGCTGGTTTTCCGGAAGATAATAAGTGCCTTCAAATTCAAATGGATTCTGAGTCGCCACGACCATGAATGGCCGCTCGAGCGCAAAGGTGCGATTCTCGACCGAAACCTGCTCTTCCATCATCGCTTCGAGCAGCGCCGACTGCGTGCGCGGAGTCGTCCG
>JBBQCK010000264.1:0-4967 GCA_038318605.1 Tepidisphaerales bacterium
GCGAGATTCAAAACGCGGGCCGTTTTTGGGATGTTCATCATTCCCGAAGTGCCGGGCAGTGAAGAGCGTGAAGAAGATGGAAGGCGAGGATCTGAAGCTCGTCGAGGCGTTGCTTCCGCAGCTTGAGGCCAATGCCGCCGAAGCGTCGGCGATGGGCGCTAAATTTACAGGCGGCGCGCCGCAGCCCGCTGCGGTTAAGGTGCAGAATGTGGCGACGGACATTGACTGCGACGACTGTGGCAAGCCTATGATTGTCCGACAGGGCCGTCGCGGCCCGTTCCTCGGTTGCAGCGGCTATCCGAAGTGCAAAAATACTTCGGAGATGCCGGCCAGGCTGCTCGAGGAAATGGGCATCAACGCCGACGGAACCTTGATCGCCAAAGCAGAAATCAACGGCGATAAAGAGAAGCCGCTCAAAGTTGATATCGAAACGGATTTGACGTTGGAATGAAACGCAGTGAGCGGACGGCAGTGATCAGGCGGCATAGCACTGACGACCGACCTTTAGAAATCGCAAGTGGTCTGCCCTGAACCATCGTCACCGGTAGACCGCAATTTCCTTTATGCCCTACACCGACTGCATCCAGGCTCTCATGAGCGAGCTTTCGCGGTTGCCAGGCATTGGCCAGCGCTCCGCCGAGCGTATTGCGTTTCATCTGCTGAAAATGAAGCCCGCCGATGCGATGCGGCTTTCGGATGCGATACGCGATGTCAAAACGAAGATTCACCATTGCAACATCTGCTATAATCTGACCGAGAGCGATCCGTGCGGCATCTGCGCCGATTCCGTGCGCGATCAACAGCTCGTATGCGTTGTTGAACAGCCGAAGGATCTGCTGGCGCTGGAGGGTACGGGGCTGTACAAAGGCGTATACCACGTTTTGCTCGGGCGGATCAGTCCACTGGAGGGAATGGGGCCAGAGGATTTAACGCTTGACGGTCTTTTGGTGCGCGTGAGGGGCGGCGGGGTGCGGGAGATCATTATGGGGACAAACCCGACAATGGAAGGGGATGGCACCGCGCTGTATGTGCAGAATCTCCTGGCTGAACATGCACCGGATGTGCGAATCACGCGGTTGGCGCGAGGGCTGCCCGCAGGAAGCAATATCGAGTTTGCCAATCGCAACATACTTGCGGATGCGATCGCCGGCCGGCAAGCTATGTGAGCGAAGTTCGATTTCCAATCAAGCCGGTCGCCGCGACTTTGGCGGAAGGCCGTGGAGGAGCAACCGATGCGACATAAACTGGCGGCGGCATTTGCGGCTTTATTTTCGCTTGGCATCGCAATCCCTGCACGCGGCGCGGTTTTCCAATGGACCGTTGAAATTCCGATTGCCAAGAACCCAAGCGCGGCATTTCTCTGGATTCCCCCTGAAGCAAAACAGGTGCGCGGCGTCATCATGGCTGGCATGACCGTCATGGAGCGCGAATTTGTACAGGACCCGGCCATTCGCAAGGCATGCGCCGATCAGCAGCTTGCGATTGTGTTTTTGAAATGTGGTCTCGCTGGCACGGATCTTCAGAAGGTCCTGGACAACCTGGCGGCGATCAGCGGATACGGTGAATTATCAACAGCACCGCTGATGTTCGTCGGTCACTCGGCCGGCGGGCCGCAGGCGCATGACGTGGCGGTGAAATACGCCGCGCGCTGTTTCGGGCTCGTGCAATATCGCGGTGGCGGGCCGTGGAACGGCGAAGCGGTGCCGGCTGGCATTCCGTCTTTAATCATGGCGGGCCAGTTTGATGATTACGGCGGCGTTATGCGCGATCCGACCACCGGCCGGCAGGGCGCATGGTGGGGGCCGCGCGAGGGTTTGATCAAATTTCGCGGCGAAGATGAGTCGCGCGTTGCGAGTATGGTCGTCGAGCCGGGCGCGGGACATTTCCCATGGTCCGAGCGCAACGCGGATTATCTGGCGATGTTTATCCAAAAGGCGGCGGCGGCGTGTATTGCGCCTGAGCGGCCGACCGATGGTGCACCGCCCGCGTTAAAGCGCGTGGACTACAAAACGGGCTGGCTGACGGACATGAAGATCGAATCGCCGCAGTTCGAGCCGGCGGCGTATGCCGACTACAAGGGCGACAAAGGCGCCGCCAACTGGCACTTCGACAAGGAAATGGCCGACGCGACGGTTGCTTACCACAATGGGATCAACCGCAAGGATCAGTTTGTACTGTGGAAGGATTCGTATTGGGTGGATGCGGGTACGCGGTATTTTTTCCAGGATTTGAAGTGGGTGTGGGACGGCGCGACGCTGGAGGTTCATCCGGTGTACGCGGAGAAGTATCCGCAGCAGGCAGAAGCAGGAAAAGGCCCGAAATGGCCACAATCACCGGCACCGGTGGGACATTGCGATAAGGCCATTGAGGTGCGTCCGATCAGTGGCCCGATGGTGGTTGGCAAGCAGCCGCAAACCGTGCGGATGAATTTTAACAATCTCGCGCCGGCGACGGAGGCTATTGCCGGAACATTTCTTGCATTCAGTCGGGGAAATGAGGAATACCGCTACACCGAACAGGTGGGCATGCTTCCGCGCGGCTACAAGGGGCTGGGCAACGGCAAGGATAACAGGATCACCTTCGGACCGATCGCCGACCAGAAAGCGGACGCCGCGCCAATTGACCTTGGCGCAACAAGCAGTGCGGGGTTGCCGGTGGAATATTATGTCGCGGCCGGCCCGGCGGAGATTGTGGATGGCAAACTAAAACTGATGGAGATCCCGACGCGGGCGAAGTTTCCGATCGAGGTGAAGGTGGTTGCATGGCAGTTTGGCAGTGGCGTCGATCCGAAGGTGAAGACTGCCGCGCCTGTTACGCAGACATTCAAGATTGAAAAGCCATGAGCATGTTTGGCAATGCCGGCGGTGCCGCGTTGGCTTGACGCGCGCGCGCCGGGGTTTAGCATGCAGCGCATGTACGATGCGCCGTTCGGCTGGATTGGTCCTTGCCGGCGGCGGCTTGCGAATGGAAGGAGCATTTTTATGGGTGCGCAAGGACGAATTGGGCTTCTCGTAATGGCCGCACTGGCGATCTTCACCACGGGCTGCCAGAGCAGCCTTGCGGATGAGCGGGACAAGCTTGTTGCGCAGAATCGCGAGATGCAGTCGACGATCGATCGGCTGAAGATGGAGAAATCCGCAGCGCCGGCCGGGACGGACACCTCGCAGGCCGATGGGTTGCGCGATCAACTGGCGGCGCGCGACGCGGAACTGGCGGCGATGAAGGCGGCGGCGACTAACACGCCCGGACCCGGCCCATCCAGCGCCGGCGGTGATTTTGGTGGCGCGGTTGCAACGATCGATCCCAAGGCCGGCACGTTGACTGTGAACATTCCCGGCGATGTGCTCTTCGCATCCGGGCAGGCGACCATCAAACCGACCAGTCATGCGACGCTCGACAAAATAGCCGCGACCCTGAAAAAGGATTACGGATCGAAGCAGGTGTTGATCAACGGCTTCACGGACAGCGACAAGATCAACAAGACCAAGGACAAGTTCGACGACAACTGGGATCTGTCATACGAGCGCGCCAAAGCCGTCATGCAATACCTTGAGTCCAAGCAGGTGGCATCGAAGAATCTGGCCATCGTCGCCAACGGCGAGAATCATGCCAAGGCAAGCAAGGATCTGAGCCGCCGAGTGGAGATCGTCGTCAATCTTCGATAGATGAAAATCGCGATTATCGACTACGACATGGCGAATCTGCGCTCGGTCCAGAAGGCCTTTGAGCGCGTCGGCGCGGCCGCCAACGTTGTTCGCGAACCCGCCGACGTCGCGCGGGCCGACCGGGTTGTGCTGCCGGGGGTAGGGGGCTTTGGCGACGCGGTGCGCACGTTGCGGGATCGCGGCCTCGCGGAGCCCATCATTGAACACATCCGCGCGGGGAGACCTTTTCTTGGCATATGCCTCGGTCTGCAAATGCTCTTCGACGTAGGCTACGAAGAGGGCGAGCACAAGGGGCTTGGCGTGGTGCCCGGCCGATGCGTGCGATTTGACGTGGACACAACGCAGCGACTGAAGGTGCCGCACATGGGCTGGAACCAGCTCACACCGAAGAAGGCGTCGCCGCTTATGAAGGACATTCCCCGCAACTCCAGCGTCTATTTTGTACACAGCTACCATGTCGAGCCGGCCGACGAATCAATCGTGGCGACCACGACAATCTATGGCCGGGCATTTGTCAGCAGCATTTGCGCCGACAACATCGTGGCGACGCAGTTTCACCCGGAAAAAAGCCAGTCGATAGGGCTGAAGATGCTGGCGAATTTCGCGGCCATGTGATTCGGCGGAATGAGCACGCAGCCGTGCCGGTACAAAGTTGAATGTGAGAGGTGGGCGGTCTCTGTAACTTGCAGGGTGCAAAAGGTGCAACTGAAAAGTTGGATCGAGATCCGGGTAAAAACTACATCTTAAATTTACGCACGACGATCGAATCATTCTGGCCGCCGAAGCCGAAGCTGTTGCTCAGGGCGATTTCCACATGCGCTTTTCTGGCGATGTTGGGTACATAGTCGAGATCGCATTCGGGGTCGGGGGTTTCGAGGTTGACGGTTGGCGGAATCATCTGATCGCGCAGCGCCAGCACGCAGGTGATCAGTTCAACTGCGCCGGCGGCGGCGATGAGGTGGCCCATCATGCTTTTGATGCTGCTGAAGGGCACGTTTTTCGCGTGGTCACCGAATACGGTTTTGACGGCGGCGGTTTCGTTGCTGTCGTTTTCCTTCGTGCCTGTGCCGTGCGCATTGATGTAGTTAATGTCCGCAGGTCGCAGACCAGCGGCTTTGAGGGCGGCGTGCATGGCGATGACAGCGCCGGCGCCGTCGGGGGCCTGGTCGGTGATGCGGTAGGCGTCTGCCGTCGAACCGTAACCGACGATCTCTGCGAGAATCGTAGCGCCACGGGCCTTGGCGTGGTCGAGCGTTTCGAGAATGACAACACCGGCCCCTTCACCCAGCACGAACCCACCGC
>JBBQCK010000265.1:0-4960 GCA_038318605.1 Tepidisphaerales bacterium
GGCGCAGAAACTGAATTTGGGTTGTCGCCGCCTGGAATCGGTTGATTTTGATCCACAAGATTGAAAACCCGACGCCAGCATCGAATGCATTGCTCGGGCTTTCCGGCCGCGCCGCTGACGCAGCTTTGTGCTTGATGTAAGCGCAGGGCGCCATGTTGATCGCCGCCCGGCGTGGCAAATTGGGCAAATGTTGCCGCCTTCCGGGTCGATGCCGCCCAAACGCGCCCGGCGGGCGTTTCCGGACGAGCCATGCAATGGGATTTTTTTGACTTGCTCCAAACGTGCGATAGCTTTGCAGCTTGGCTCGGCCGCCGGGGCGCAGAGCGTGGCGCTGCGTTGCCAGCGCTGATTCAGGGTCCGATTACCGAGTGCAAGAAGTTTGCCGAAAAAGGGACGCTGCGCGGCTTATGCCGCTCGCCCCGATGGTCGAATCGGATCATGTAAAGCGGCCTCGCGCCGCGCGCTCACGGTAGACTGTCGGCAGAATACTGCGGACGGAAGCTCAAGTCGTGGCACGCACGGGCGGAAGATAAATGCCTCAGCCGATGCAATGAGCCGGGATCCATGACTGTTTCGAGCACACATCCATTGGTCAGCATCGGATTGCCGGTCTACAACGGCGCCGAATATCTCAAGCAGTCGATCGACTCGGTTTTGTCGCAGTCCTTCGAGGATTTCGAGCTGATCCTTTGCGACAACGCCTCGACCGATCGCACCGAGGAGATATGCAGGCGATATGCCGCGCAAGACCGCCGTGTGAAATATCACCGCAATGAGCGAAATGTCGGGGCGGCCTCAAACTATAATCTCACGCTTCAGCTTTCCCACGGCCGGTATTTTAAATGGACGGCGCACGACGATCTGATGCTGCCGACCTGCCTCGAAAAATGTGTGGAATTGCTTGACGGCGCGCCGCGCGATGTCGCGATGGCGTTCACCCGGCGGCAATTCATCACCCATGACGGCCGGCCCGCCACGCTCGGCGCCGAAAGCTATTTTCACGGCCTGGACGACCCGCGCATCAGCTATCACGACCTGTCCTACCGCCAGCTCGTCGGATTACACGGGGGATGTTTCCCAATGCTCGTGTTCGGGCTGGCGCGCACCGAAACGCTTCGTCGTACGCGCGGACTTGGCGCATTTTGGGCGGCGGACCTGGTCGTGGTGGGCGAGGTGCGTTTGCTCGGGCGCTTGTGGGAGGTTCCAGAGCCGCTGTTTGTCCAGCGGCTGCATGCGCCGACGCCGCTCTGGCTCAGCCGGCAAACCAAACGCGGCGAATCCGCCTGGTATGGCGCCAACGCCGCGAGCAAGATACATCCCGAAGTGCGCGTCGTGCTGGAACACATGGCCGGTATTCGCCGTCTCGTTTCGGATCCGCTGGAGCGCTGGGGAAGATACATGGACTTACGTGCTTATTTGCGGGCGACGGCGAGCCGGCTGATCAAACATCAGATGCGGCTGCAACGATCCGTCCGCCACCAGGGAATCGATGCGGCCCTCGCGCCTACAATGCCGGCGAACCGACCCCGCCACGGCAAAGCTGTTCTTACCGCCGCTGTTTCCGACAGATGAATTTAGTATTCGCCCGGCTCAAAGCCATGCAGCCATCGAGTGTACATTCTCCGGACCCGCACCGTGCCTTCTCTCGGCGCAAGCCTGCGGTGTCGCGCTGCCCCAATTGTCACCGCGGCGAACTGGCGCAATTTTATGCCGCCAACAACATCCCCGTACACAGCACCCTGCAGATGCGCACCCGCGACGAAGCCCTGTCGATACCGGCCGGGGAATTGGCGCTCGGTTCGTGCCCCGAATGTGCTTTCATCTCGAACATGCGCTTCGACGAAGCGCTGATCGAATACTCCCCACAGTGCGAGGAATCGCAGGCCTTCAGCCCGACATTCAACACGTTTGCAAAACAACTGGCGCAAAGTTGGATCGACGCCCACGCG
Organism: Tepidisphaerales bacterium; assembly: GCA_038318605.1. Classification (GTDB taxonomy): domain Bacteria; phylum Planctomycetota; class Phycisphaerae; order Tepidisphaerales; family Tepidisphaeraceae; genus JBBQCK01. Next base: position 1,950 of record JBBQCK010000265.1, read on the forward strand.
CTGCGCGGCAAGCGCATTCTGGAAATCGGCTGCGGCAAGGGGGAATTTCTAAGCATGTTCTGCGAGTTGGCGCAGGCAAGCGGCGTCGGCGTCGATCCGACGTTTGATCCCAATCGCGCGGGCGTCGGCGTTTCAGAGCGCGTGCGGTTTATCCCGGAGTTTTACACCGACGCTCACTCTGACCTCCAAGCCGATTGCATCATCTGCCGCCACACGCTCGAGCACATCGCCAAACCGCTCGAATTTTTGAGCATGATCCGGCGTACCATCGGCCAACGGCGCGACACCGTCGTATTGTTCGAACTACCCGACGTGACCCGAATACTACGCGAGGGGGCGTTCTGGGATGTGTATTACGAACATTGCTCGTATTTCACGGCCGGTTCGTTGGCCCGCCTTTTTCGTGCGGCAGGCTTCAAACTGATCGATCTTAAGTGCGTCTACAACCAGCAGTATCTCGTAATCGCCGCCCGTCCGGCCGACGCGCCGACGGCACCGGCGCTGGCAATTGAGAACGATCTTCCGGAAACCCATTCCGCAGTCCGACGTTTCGGCGATCAGGCGCTGAGATCGATCGCATTCTGGCGGCGCATGGTGAGCGATGCGGCCAGTCGCGGCGAACGCGTGGCGGCATGGGGATCGTTGTCCAAAGGTGTGGCCTTTCTGACGACCTTGGGCATTACGAACGACATTCCTGCGGTTGTTGATATCAATCCGCATCGCCAGGGGCGCTATATGCCCGGCACCGGCCAGCCGATCGTTGCGCCGCGAGAACTGGTGAAGTTAAACCCGGACCACGTCATCGTGATGAATCCCGTCTATCTCGACGAGATTTCCCGCGATCTCAAGGACCTCGGCCTCGCGCCCCGCCTGTGGGCGCCGGGTGTGGAAGACCGTGCGGAATTGGATGGACAGAGCGCTCCGCCCGGGGGTGGTGCACGATGAGCGCGCGATCAAATTACCCGAGCGCCGATGCGGCCGCGGGCGCGCCGATTCCGATGCCGAACGACACGGCGGCGTCGAATTCGCCAGCTCCGTTGTTGCCAGCGCATCCAGTGGAACCGGCGACAACTGTGCCCATGCTCGACTACCAGACCACCCTCGAACACCAGCCCGCGCGACGCGGAGCGATGCGATGGCTGGAAAAAGGCTCATGGGCGATCGCCGATCAGGCGCTTTTTGCCGGCGGCAATTTTCTCGCGAACATCTATCTTGCCCGTCACCTCGACAAGCGCGGCTACGGCGCGTTTACCGTGGCGTTCATCGTCTTTCTACTTCTTGGGCTTCTGCACACTTCGCTGCTGACCGAGCCGATGCTGGTCTTCGGACCTGGCCGCTATAAGGCGCACACTCGCCGTTATTTCGCCGCGATGATCCGCGGGCACCTCTTGTTTTCGGTGCCGGCAATTTTCCTGATGGGTCTTTCCGCCATCGCGTGCTGGATGCTGCACAAGCCTCTGCTCGCATCAGCATTGGGTATGCTCGCGCTGACAAGCCCCATGATGCTGCTGCTGTGGCTGATGCGCCGGGCGTGTTATCTGATTCTCAATTCACGCCTCGCCGCCACCGCCGGATTTGTCTACATCGGGCTGATGGTCGCTGGCCTGCTTCTCATTCCCCGCGATGTATCGGATGCAACGCGCATCGCGACAACCCTTGGCATCATGGGCTTCGGCAGCATCATCGCCGCCGTCGGCATCGCATGGTTCCTAAGGCCTGATTTTAAATCTATCGATCCTGGTTTTGCCCGCGGATGCCTCAGCGAACATGTGCGCTATGGCCGCTGGGCAGCGCCCGCGGGCGTGGTGTTCTTTCTGTCGGGGCAGATGTTTTATCTGATCCTCCCGGTGACCCAGGGAAACGTCGATGCCGCCGCGCCCTTGCGCGCGCTATCCAATCTTATTATGCCGATGACGCTTGCCGTCAGTGGCTGCATGACCGTGCTCGGGCCTGTCTTCGTTCGTGCCCGCGAGCGCGGCAAATTGAAGGTCTTGGTTTATCGCGTGACGCTCGCCATCGGCGGCGTCGCGCTGATTCACTGGTTGATATTGGGTTCGCTTCACGGGCGGCTTTTCACGATCGTCTACAAGGGCCGCTATTCGGAAGTTTCGCATCTGCTCTGGATTCTGGCATTGCTGCCCGTCGCCAACGCGGTCACCGAAACGCTCGGTAATTTCATGCGCGCCCGCGAAGAGCCGCAGCGCGTGTTTTACGCTTTTCTGGCGGCCGCTGTGCTCGCGGGCATCGGCGGCACCATATTGATCTATCACGACGGTGTGCGCGGCGCAGCAATTGCCACTGTCGCCTGCAACGCCATCGCGGGCCTTGTCCTGCTCATCATGTGTTGGCGCGAGCGTGGGCGTACCGCCGACAGACCTCATCCGCACCCCGCCCCCGCATCGGCGGCCGCCCCGCCATCGCAGGCGTTTTCTGATCCGTCCGATGCGCACTCCGCCTGATGCGGTTATCCTATCGCCGGCGCGATCCGCGCCGAGGAGAATGCTCCAATTGTCATGGCGTCGATATGCAGACTGGGCCAGCAAACGCCCGGCGGTGTTGCGGCTGGCCGACCGTCTCGGCCGTGCCAAACGCGGCAACAGGCTGCTCGATCGCCTCACCGAAGCGCTCCACCGCCCGCCCGCCCCGCAACACATTCCAGACCTGACCGACTGGCACCTGTCATCAGGACTACGCGCCGTCGCCGTCGGCCATGCGACAGTTCTGATGCGCATTGCCGGCCTGACCGTGCTGACCGATCCCGTATTCAGCACGCGCATCGGGCTGGGCCTCGGCCTCATCACTGCCGGCCCGCGCCGCCATATCGCGCCGGCAATATCGCTGGCCAACCTTCCGCCGCTTGATCTCATCCTCATCTCGCACGCGCATTACGATCATCTCGATCGGCCGACGCTGGCTGCGCTCGAACGCCGCGACCGGCCGGTGCTGCTCACCGGCTTGAAAGTCGGCGCGATCACGCCATCGACGAATGTCGTCGAACTGGACTGGTGGCA
>JBBQCK010000266.1:0-4959 GCA_038318605.1 Tepidisphaerales bacterium
AATGGCCCGAGCGTCGCAATCAACGGTCAGGCATCGGGCTTGGTTGGCGGCTGGGCGTTCGTCAATGACGATGACTTCGCCACCTACAACGGCACAAGTGTTCAGCAACTCTCAACTTTCGGTCGGCCAACGCTTTCGTCCGCGTCGGCGCCGACCGACAATGTCCGCAGCACCTCAAATGAGAACTTGGGCGCGCAGACGACCATCAACTCCTTGCTCGTTGCGGGGACGGTCGGTCTCACCGGCCGGACGCTGACCATCCAGACGGGCGGCTTGTTTGCCGGGAACTCAAATATCAGCGACGGAAACATCACCAGCGGCACGGATGAGCTCGTATTGTTTACAGGATCGATCACGACGATCAGCGCCAATATCATTGGTGCAATCGGTGTAACCAAGGGCGGGGTAGGTGACGCTATCCTGACTGGTGACGGCAATAACTTCACCGGCCATAGTTACGTTGATCGCGGTACATTGGAGATTCGCAGCCCCCTCCTCGGCGCGCCTGATATAGACATCCGTCCTGGCGCAGTGCTCGCATTTGCAAACAACGCCACCACGACGTACCTGACCGGCGGTACGATCACTGCCAAATTTGCCGGAGGCGTCGAATCAACCATTGATCTAGATAACAACGGAAGCGGTGCATCCGGGGAGGCACGCATAGCCGGGCTGACCGTTGACGCCGGCGCGAAACTATTCATTCGGAACGGAAACGGGTACACGCTTGCCACCTATGGGGCGGTGAATCTGGGTGCACAAAGCGTGGTGCTGGTGACAGGCGACACCGCACTGATCATAAGAGGCTCGTACACCGATACCGCTACAACGCAGTTCACCGGTTTCGGAAACAACTTCGGTGCGCGGAATCGTGGCCTTGTTTTCGACAATGCGATGACAAGCACCGTGAACGCCATAATGGGTCCCGATCCCGCGGCCAATCGCACCAAATTGATTGCCATGAATGCCGGTACAGTAGTGAACTTCCAGGGATATTTCCTCGGCGGCGCGGCTTCAGCACACATCGGGGCGTTCGATGGAGGCAAGATTCTGATTGGCGCGAATGCGACAATTGATAACTCACTGGGATGGCAGGGAACGACCTATGCTCAAACCGGCGAGGTAAGCCTTCTGGGCGACAATGGCGGCACCATCGAGTTCGACCCCGGCTTCACTGCACAGAAAGTCGTCGGGACGCTCGACCGCACTGACGTCAATATGGGGGGCAAGATTCGCGTCAGCGGAAATAAGTATACAATCGCCTTTGCCGCCAGCCAGAACTGGCCCACCTATCAGGGATATATCGCCCTGGATAACGGCAGCAACGACATTACATTTCAGACCAAGACCAATGCCCAGACCTATACGGGCCTGTTTCAGACGGCGAACACCACAAACTTTGACCAGCAGACCGACCTTACGATGAGCGGCCCGATCCTTGTCGGTGTGCCACTGCCCAGTCAGGTCGCCACGCTCGCGCGGGACTGGCAGTTGTCCGGGACGTTTACTCCGCAGATCGACATGTACGCCGCCGGCCTGGGACGTCTGGTCAAAACCGGCCCGGGCGCACTCACGTTCAGCGGCCCGATCATGACCAGCGGCGGAACGCTGATCGCCACCTCCGGCACACTTAATCTGGATGGGCCGCAGACCCATCTGCCGGGCGCTGCGATCAGCGCCAGCGGCAATGCCACGGTAAACATCAACACAAACGCCGGCTCGCCGGAGTTGGCATACGCCCATGTCTCGGCCGGAATCGGCGTCAGCTCGGGCTTTGTTAACTTTGGAGCAAACCAGAACCTCGCGGCGTTGGAAATAAACAACACCTCCATAGCAACCGTCAAACCCAATGGCAATATTGTTGTCAAGACAGATGCCATCGCCATCGGCGCCTCCGCCCGACTTGAGTTGAATGACAATGATCTGATTCTGCCGGCGGCGGCTCTTGCTGATGTCAATGCGCTGCGAACGCTGGTTCTAAATGGTCGCGGCGCGGCCGGCTTTGCCAATGCATCCTGGATCGGCACCGGTGGCATCACAAGTGTTCAGGCAGCGGCCGATCAATTCCGCTACGCGCTCGGCTATGCAAAAAACAACCTGATGCCCATGGGACCGATCGCCAGCGTCGATGGCGTTTCACTGGCAACTGACGATTACATCGTAAAATTCACCAGCGCCGCCGACGCTAACCTCGATGGTGTTGTCAACGACGACGACCTGACGGTTGTCGGTGCATTTTATGATGGCGGCGTATTGACGGGCCGTCACTGGTTTGAGGGTGATTTCGATTTCGACGGAACCGTTGACGATGACGATGTGACTTTGCTCGGCGCCCTCTACGATCCAACGGCGACGCCTCTGGATGTGGTATCGCTGAGTTCCGAATATGGCAAGGCGTTCGGCGCCGCTCTCCAGCGCGGGATCGACCTGTGCAGCGCCACCGTCCCAGAACCCACCGGTTTGGCAATTGTCGGCGCTTCAGGCCTGGCTTTGCTACGGCGGCGACGGGCATTCAATGGTGGCCGATTCACGCTATAATCATCGATCAATGTTTGTCAGGTATTTTCTTTTTGCCGGTTTGATTCTGATTTCATTTGCCGGCCAAACCGGCGCAGTCGGGTCTTCCGGCCATCCCGCGACTGCGCCTGCGACCATGCCGATCGCACAGGGGCGGGTTTACATCGCGCCGCCGACGGATTTCCCGATTGTCGAGCGCTCGCCCGATGGACGCACGATCGCGTTCCGCACGGCCGATGGCGTTGGAATGTTGACGATGCTCGACACGCCACAGGGGCGCGACGTCGATGATGTCTTTTTGCGCGAGCACATGGGCATCGGGATGGTCGATCGATTGGCCGCGAAGTTGAAGCAGGCGAATGCCGACATCGTGACAGCGCCAAATCTGGAAGATGATGCGCGATTTGCAATGCGCATGCGGCTGGCGTTTCGGCAGTCGGGGCAGAAATACGAACAGCTTCATCTCTATCGCGGTCTTGGCAGCGATGTGGTGCAGGTGACGGCGACTGCGGTTGACGCCAGCGGCGAGCGCCTGCGCACAATTGAGCGCGCGGCCGAACTGCTCATACTTTCCGCCCGAACCGCCCGGCCGGCGGACAATCCGCTGGATGCCAATGCCGCCGCGGCCGCGACCCGCCCGGCTGAAAATGTGCCCCTGAGCGCAACCCCCCTTGCCATGCCGCGGGCCAAACTGCAGATTTTCGGGCCGGTGCGGTGGGCATGCGATCCGCACGATGCGCCATCGGGAACGATCGCGACATATACGCATCCGACCGATCGATCAATGCTCCTCACAGTCTCCGCATCGCAACTACCGCCTGAAGCGCGCACGAATGCGACCGTGCGCGATGTGGCCGTCGATGACCTGCTTTCCGGCCGGCAGGAACATTTCCAAATTGGCGACGGCAAGGCCAGCCCTGAGCATACCGAGACGATTGCGGACGCGCGCTTCTCTCGCAAGACGCGCACCGTCTACAGCGGCAGCGGCGAACGATTCCTGGTCACAACACGCCATGTCGTCGTGCAGAATCAGACGCTGGCGACCGTAACAACGCTCAGCACGACGGCCGACGGCGCGACAATGGAAGCCCTCGGCGATCGCATCGCTGCTGGCATTCGCGCAGCCGGGCGATAACGGTCCGAGGTGCCGATCGGAAAATGGGCACAGTGAATTATTCCATGGGAAGTATTCCAGGGCCGCATATGGTGCCCTTCCGCGAAATACGTCCTGCCCGGCCATCTCAAATCAAATCGGCGAGACTTTCGATGATATGGCCGGGCTTCTGTTCGTCCGGCAATTCCGCAATGGCATCCGGATGTGTCACGCCGCTCAACACCAGGATCGTGTCCATTCCCATAGCGACCCCTCCCGCGATGTCCGCTTCAAGGTTGTCGCCGATGAGAAGGCAGCGACGGGGCGACACAGCAAGATGCGCGCAGAGAGTATCAAAAAACACCGCCTGCGGCTTGCCAGTGAAGGTGGGCGTCACATTGGCAGCGTATCCCAGCATGACCGATAGCGCGCCGCTGCCAAATTCAATTCCGCGCGGGCTTGGATAGACGCGGTCCGCGCTGGTTCCGACCAGCGCCGCGCCGCGCCGGAGCAACGACAACGCCATTCGCTGGCGCGCTTCGCCCCCAAATTCGTCCGTCGCGGTTCCGGCGATCACCACGTCGCATGGGTCTTCCAGATCGTTGATCATCGCCGCCCGCCCATCCAGCATTTCCGCGACGGCCTGCGAACATAAATTAAACACACGAGGCGACGAATATTTGCCAACTACATACTCGCAGGCAGCGGCCGCCGCGGTTTGAATGCGCGGCGGGACGATGTCGATGCCCATCCGTGCCAGTCGCTCCGACACACGCAGCGGACTCCAGGTGGAATTAGAAATGCACCCCACGACGTGTCCGCCGGCATGTAGCCTTTCGATCAAGGCCCTGGCGCCCGGCAGCACTTCCTCGCGGTGGTATACCGTCCCATCGAGGTCGAGCAGAACGGCGTCGTAGCGATTAAAATCAACTGCTATCTTCACCTCAGGCAGTGTAGCGCCCACTGCCGCACGTCGCCACGCGCGCGAAACAAAGCCGGGGTCTTCGCCGATGCGGTCGTCCCCACCTGGTGCCTCAGGGACACCTGCAATTAACGAAGCCGCCGCCGCGCGGTAATATGCCCGGCAGGAGCCTCCACTATGGACGAAGAAACCCAGCCCATGCCGCGCGACAACAAGGCAATTCTAAAGGTATCTGTCGTGCTTGCACTTGTACTTGGCGCAGGCATCGCCGCATGGAAGATCGCTGCGCCTTCATCGCGAAAGAGCAAAGGGCCCACGCAGGTTATTTCTGATGCAGCCCATAGCGGCAAGTCATCGAAACAGACCAGCGCAAAACCGCACAGGGCCCCGGTCGCCACCCAGGATGGGATTTTTCCCCGCGCCGATG
>JBBQCK010000267.1:0-4939 GCA_038318605.1 Tepidisphaerales bacterium
AACTCTTCCGACGGCAGAATCGGTGTATGTGGCGCCGTCAACGGAAAATAGAGAAAAAACGACGAGCCGGCCGCCGCGCTCCGTTCGACAAACCCGATCGCAGAATCGGTCAGCCTCTGCAACACATCCGCATGGGCGAAATCCGACGCGATTTCACCCTCGCGCCACATTTCCTGGCCGCCGGATGCCGCAACGACACTTGTCGGAATGGCCGTCGGCAGATCGTTCTCGACGTAAACATAAGGCGGCATATCCAGTGAGGCGCTGATGCCAAAAAAGTTGTCAAACCCGACGGCCGTCGGCCCGTCCGCGATCGGTTTCGAATAATCCACCGGATTATGCGCGCCCCCGGATTTTGCCCACCTCCAGCCAAGGTGCCATTTGCCAACGCAGCCTGTGGCGTAACCCCGTGATTTCAGCATGGAAGCAACGGTCATCCGCCCCGGCCCAATCAGCGGTTGCGAATAGCCAAACATAACCCCCTTCTTCAGCCGCGATCGCCAGTTGTATCGGCCGGTGAGAATGCTGAATCGCGAGGGCGTGCAGACCGCCGAGGTGGCGTGCGCGTCGCGGAAAATCATCCCCCCGCCGGCCAATTCATCGAGATATCGCGTCCTAATTTTCGAATCAGCATTCAGGCACGACAGATCACCATACCCCATGTCGTCGGCCAGAATATAGATGATGTTCGGCGCTGAATTCATCCCTTCATCGCTTCGACGCCGCCCATGATTTCGCTCAATTCTGTCGTGATCTGCGTCTGACGAGCACGGTTGTATCGCATGGTGAGAGACTTGATCATCTTGTCGGCATTGTCCGTCGCGCTTTTCATCGCGACCATACGCGACACATGCTCGCTGGTCGTAGCATCCAGAAACGTCTGGAAAAACGCGGTCTTGATCGTCAGCGGAAGTAACTCGTCCAGCAACTCCCTGGCGCTGGGCGAGAAATCGTATACCACGCCACCCGTGGCGACATCCTTTTCCGACTGGACATTCGCGCCGCTGCGGCGGTCGTCAAGCGCCCCTGCCTTCGCCTGTGCCTCCTTCTCCGCAACCTGATGCGCAATCTGCTCAGTTGCTTCTGATACGCCTGCCAGTGGCAAAAGCGTCATTACCTCCGCCCGCTGCGTCGAGGTACTTATGAAATTCGTGTAAACGACGTAGACAGCATCGATCGCCCCCGACACGAATCGGCTCAGCAGCGGCGCAAGCGCCCGATCCACATCCGCGTAAACCGGCACATCGCTGGCATCCGCCCTGCTGGCCATCACGCGCTTTTGGTAGTTGAAATAGTTGATCCCCTTCTTGCCGACCGCATGTAATTCCACGCGAACGCCGGCACCCTCCTGTTCGCGTATAAATTGCGCCGACTTACGCAAAACAGAGCCATTATATGCTCCAGCCAGGCCGCGATTGCTCGCAATCACCACAACCGCGACAAGTCCCGTTTTCTCCTTGCCTTCAGGCCGGCGCAGCAGTGGATGCTCGACGTTTCCAACGCTGGCCGCCACCTCACGCACGAGTTCTCGCACCTTCAACGTATACGGCTTCGTGCTGACGGCGCGCTTCAGCGACTTTTGAAATTTCGCCGTCGCAATCATCTGCATGGTCTTGGTGATTTTCCGAATGTTTCGAACCGCCTTGCGGCGCTTCACAATCGCTCTTGCCTTGGCCATGTCTGTTTCTCGCCTTATGCGTTCATTTGAAGGCCGCGCGACTCCCGCACCGACCCACTTTTCCGGGCCGGCAGCTTACGCGAAATTTTATGACAGTCCAGTATTTGACCATGCCAGACGATGGTATGTCGAGGCATTCAGCCCAATCGGACGCAGGCCTGCCGTCGAGATGGCCTTCCAAGGGCTCGGAACATAGTGATTAATATCAGCCGTTGTAAAAGATGATCCCGGCATGCGGGACATCGTGGCGGGCCAACGGCAATCGATCGGGTTCGCCCGGTCCGATTCGTCCGCCAGTAAACACGAAAGAAGCGCCGGTTCAGGGCAAGTAATCTCATGGATGCCTACGGCCGCCCCGCTCCGCTTCGTTCAACACCCGGAATGGCGTTGCCAAGTTCAATTTAGCCTTTGTCCACTATCCGCCAATGTTGCAAACATCGCATCGCGCTCGTACAAAACGACCAGACGTGGGCATCGGCGCGTCCTGTCGGGCCGTCGATATTCCCGCGGCACTGATAAATGACGACCGCTTGCGAATAGCGAATGGTTCAGTTTCGACTATTTGCAAGCCGGAACAGCCGACGGGTGCATACTTTTGCGTTTTAATCTGCTCGACAAAATCTTGGAAATCACCGACGACCGAATTGTTGCCGTCAAGCAGGTGTCGCTAGCCGAGGAATATCTCGCCGATCACTTTCCAACCTTTCCTGTGCTGCCGGGGGTGATGATGCTCGAAGCCCTGATTCAGGCGGCAGGTTGGATTCTGCATCGGCGCCGCAATTTCGAGTGTTCCATGGCGATCCTGAAGGAAGTGCGAAACGTAAAATATGGCCGGTTCGTCGCCCCGGGTGATGCACTTACGCTCGATGTAACGCTCTCGTCTATTAGCACCACCGGCGGTGTGTTTAAAGCTGCCGGGCGAGTTGGAGAAATCCAGGCGCTGTCGGCGCGCATCGAACTGGCGTATTTTAACCTCGCCGACCGACAGAGCGGCCTGTCGGAAGTGGACGAGCGGCAACGCCAGCACAATCGCGCACGATGGGCGCTTGTTGCCGGCGTTCAACCGCCGGTCATTCAGTTGAACTAACCGCCAGTGGAACAGAACGGGCAGGCGATCGGATGCCCTGCCCTGATTCCGCAGGGAGAAATGGAATGCCAATAATGCCAATGACTCGTGATGTGATATATGCCAAAGTTCAAACCGTGCTCGTCGATGCCCTCGGCGTGGACGATGAGGACGTGAAGCCCACGGCCACACTTCGAGGCGACCTGGGCGCCGAATCAATCGACTTCCTCGATATTGTCTTTCGCCTTCAAAAGGCGTTTACAACCGATCCTTCCAAGCCGTTTGAGATCCCCCGTGGCGAAATGTTCCCCGAAGATGTCTTCACAAACGCCGCATATGTGAAGGACGGGCGGGTAACGCCCGAAGGGCTCGCCCAACTCAAACAGCGCATGCCGCACATGGATTTCACTGAGTTCGAGAAGGATCCCGACATCAACAAATTCCATGTCACCGTCGATACAATCGTCAACTATCTCGAAAACAAGCTGAAGGGGTGAGCTTGCGCTGGATCTGGATTGACAAGTTCATCGAATTTGTCCCGCGACAGAGTGCCCGCGCGCTGAAAAATGTCACGCTGGCCGAGGAACACCTGCACGATCTGTTCCCGGAATTCCCGATCGTTCCGCACAGCCTGATTGTTGAGGGAATGGCGCAGACGGCCGGCATTCTCGTCGGCGAGGCGCGAAATTTCGCGGAGAAAGTCATCCTCGCAAAAATTGGCCGGGCAACATTCCACTGCCTCGCGCGTCCCGGCGACACGCTTGTATTCGACGCGCGCATCGAACAACTGGACGAGCACGGCGCCCGCTGCGCCGGCCGTGTAACCATCGCCGACACGCTGATGGCAGAGATCGACCTCATGTTCAGCCACATCGACCAGAACCTTGCCGGCGTGCGTTTTCCCGCGCACAACTTTGTCTTCACCGATCAATTCACCCGTCTGCTCGACGAATACCGTACGGATCGTCAGATATTGCTCTGAAAACAACACCCACCACATGACGAAAGTCCGGAATCGCCGATAGCGCTTGACGCTAACGTCCAGCGGCTTCTGGACAACGACGTGCGATTGGGTAGCCTTCGCCACACGAGGCGCGGCGGCGGCGCCGACGTCCGATCCTGCGGCCGATCCGACGCCCTGCGAGCAAAGAAGTGATGCCCCCTTCGCCCATCCGACTGCTGATCGCCGTCATCGACCTGCGCGGAGGAACCGGAACATTCTGCAAAAGCCTTATCGCAGGCCTGCGCCGTTATTTTCCCGACGAATTCGAAATAACGCTGCTGCTACTAAACGATCAGGGCCTCCTGCCCGCCGACCGCCTGCTACCCCACCGGCTGCAAGTCATCGGCACGCCCGTCCATGATGACTGGCATCGGTTCCATGAGACGATCGTCCATTCCATCCTTCTGAGCCGCGCACTTTCGCATATCCGAAGCGATATCGCCTTCACGGTCGGCAACTACATGAACCTGCTGCTGCCGGCCGTCGCGCCGCAGCGGCGCACGATTCTTTCCGTTCATGCCAATCTTTCCACACAGCTCCGCGCCAGCGGATTCTCCGCGATCATCGCCGAACTTGCGCGCATCGGTTTTCCCCGACGCCTGGTGGTGACGCCATCCGCGGGCGTGGCGAACGATCTTCATGCGCACTTTGGCGTGCGCCGGACGCGTGTTATTCCGCATGGCGTCGATCTCGCCGCCGTACGCAGCGCCGCCACCAATCTCCCCGACACCCCCCTGTCGCCCGATCGACCTTACCTCGTCGCGGTCGGCCGCCTGACGCCGCAAAAGGACTACGACACACTACTGCACGCCTTCGCCAACGCACGCCAGCGCGGCCTGAAGCATGACCTCGTCATTCTCGGTGATGGCGAGGAACGATCGCGCCTGCTCGCATTGCGCGATGCGCTGGCGCTGGACAAATGCGTTCATTTTCTCGGCCATCGCGACAATCCATTCCCCTACATGCAGCGGGCCGCCGCGTTTGTGCTTTCTTCCATCTGGGAAGGGTTTGGCCTGGTCATCCTCGAAGCCATGGCGCTCGGACTCCCCTGCATCGTGACGGATTGCCCCTCCGGCCCGGCCGAGATTCTCGACGATCAGCTTTATGGCCTGCTGGTGCCGCCCCGCCAACCGGAAGCGCTGGCCGATGCGATATTGCGCGTCGTGCAAACGCCAGAACTGGCCCACGAACT
>JBBQCK010000268.1:0-4935 GCA_038318605.1 Tepidisphaerales bacterium
GCATCATCAGCCTCCTGCTGGCGACGCTGGGCATCATCGACTTATTCGTTTAAACGAAGCGCTTGCGCCGTCCACGATCCAATTTCTCAACGCAACCCACCATTGCCGAAGAATCCCAAGCCATCCGCCGCCGTTTCAAACGCGCCGTCCGGGCGGATTGTTGCAATCGCCTTCTCCGCCATCTTCCTCCTCGGCCTGCTGATGCGCCTGCCACTGATCGACCAGTCCTTCTGGTATGACGAACTCTATTCCATCCTGCATTACCTCCAGCCGCAGCGGCCATGGTCCGCCTTATTTTGCGAATATTCGCCAAACAATCATCTCCTCCACTCGATCCTTGCTCGGCTCAGCATCACGGTTTTCGGGCTGAGCGAAATCACCACCCGCATTCCGGCATTGCTGGCCGGCTGCATGCTCGGCCCCGCACTCGCCTGGCCGATTCGTCGAACCGCGCCCGCCGCCGCCGTCGCACTTTCATTCGCCCTGGCCATTCATCCTTGGGCAATCTCCATCAGCACCGAAGCCCGTGGCTATTCGCTGCTCCTCCTGCTGGCCATCCTCGCCACGAACCAACTTGATTCCCGCAGCCGGCCCGCCGGACGATTGCTTTACGTCTTCACACTGGCCGCAGGCCTGGCGACCGTTCCGATCTTCGGGCTGCTCTTTGTTGGCCACGCCATCGCAGTAATCATGCTCCAACGCGCCGGTTTCCTCCGGTGGTTGATGGATGCCATCGCCGCTGTCGCCATCGCTGCACTACTGTATCTCCCGGCCGCTTCGTCTCTCGTTGCCTACTGGTCGGTTTCGCATCCAATCACCACTCGATTCCACGATTTCATCGCTACAACCGCCCGTCATGCTGGCATGGCATCGCCCAATTGGCTCGCCATTGCCATCGCCATCGCTGCGATCGGAATTGTCCTAGATCACCTTCGCCGACGCAGCAGGACCGCTTCCCAGCTTCATACTCCCGCCATCGTCTTTCTCGCGACTACGATGGCAGGCGTTCTCGCCCCCATTTTCATTAGCGCCGCAGCCGAGCCGCGTTTCATGATTTGGACAATCACCCTCGCCCCCATCGCGCTGGCAATTGTTGTGAATCGTTCGCATCGCCACACACAAGGGCTCGCCTGCCTCGCCGTCGTCGCGCTGGCCATCTCCGGCTGCTTCAGGGTCTGGCAGACGCCGCTGCAGCCGATCCGCGAAGCAATCGCCCACGCCCGCTCCATCGCTGGCCCGGATCAACCCGTCGTTGCCGTCTACATGGCGGCCGCCGAAGCCCGGGCGGCTTACGGCGGCATCGACCAAGTCGGTTATGCCCTCGATTCCTCCGAGCCCAGCGATTTGCCATCGCTCTGCTCGGCCGAGCAGGCCGCGCCGCACGGTGCAATTTTAATTGTCTTATACGATGCCTTCCTCCAGCGCGATCAGCCGCTACTCTTTCAGTATGTCACGGATCACTACGGCCCGGCCGAGCGACTTCCCGGCCGGGTCTCAGACGTTCTGATCTATCGACCTCGCGCGCGCAACAACCCATGAGCGAAACCCACGACACCACGCCGATTGAAGATTCGCCCGCGGACCCCGGCTTGCTCGCACTTTCGCCGCCCACGGATCTCCCCATCGCCGCATCCTCATCATTTGACGAAACACACTTTGCGCCATCTGTTGCGGAGGCCGAAGCGCTTGCCGGCGTTCCATTGACCGCCAGCGATCGCGCAAAATCTCTTCGCCGCCGTGAATGGGTCGTTGCGCTGTTGATTTTCATCACCGCCTTCGCCGCGCGCGCCCCAATGCTTCGCCAGAGCCTCTGGAACGATGAACTAGGCACCGTCAAATGGTGGGCGCAAAAGCCCGTTTCGCTGATCGTCCAGGGTAAAACTGGCGAAATCGCGAATGGCCGCCCGGTGCGCATGTGGGTGCCCAACAATCAGGTTCTCCACACACTGCTCGTCAAAGGCCTGCTTTCTGTCGGAAAGCGCGTCCACATGCTCAAATCCCCGACGACCGACGGCGCATCCGGCCTGAGCTCTTTCAGCGAACCGCTCATTCGCGCACCGGCCGCCGTCGCAGGCTCTCTGTTATGCGTCATCATCGCCTGGCCGCTGCGCCGCCGCCGACCATGGGAAGCCGTCGCCATCGCGCTCATACTTGCTTTTCACCCATGGCTCATCGCATTCAGCATCGAAGCCCGCGGCTATACGCTCATGCTTTGCTTCGCAGCCCTTTGTACCAACTTGCTTCCTGTCGGCGATGAAGAATTAAATCGCACCACAGCGCAGCGCTGGCTTCGCGGCATCGCCTATGCAATCTGCGCCGCGCTGGCGATGTACACTGTTCCCATTGCCTTGATGGTCTTCATTGGCCACGCCGTCGCGATGCTCGCGCTGCAGCGAAATCGTTTTGTATCCTGGATGCTGGCTGGTCTCGCCGGTGCCGCCATTACGCTCGCCCTTTACTTTCCGCTATTGGGCGCGATCAGCGCATATTTCCAACATCCCTATCCGCCGACCATCACCCAGCGGGAATTTTTCGACCAGCTTCCTCGCTACGCCGTCGCTGGCTACGCAGTTGCGAGTCGGGAATATCTCGTGCTGCCCATAATTCTCATCCTCGGCGGCGCGCTCGTTGCCATCCAGAATCGCATTCTGCGCCCTGCCGCGATCACCTTCCTCGTCGCCTCGCTGCTTGCGATCGCCGCCGCCGCTGCCCGCCCCGTCTCCGCTGAAGTCCGCTTCGTACCCTGGCTCATCCCACTCTTTGCGATCGCGTTGATCGCCCTCGTTTCGCCTTCAAATGAACTGGCGGCAACTGCCATTGGGAATTTTGCGCCCCGCCGCCCGGTCCCTCTCGCGACCATTGTCCTGCTGGCGCTATACATTGCCTTCGCCGTCCCATTCTGGAATCGCCTGCGCACCACGCCGCCCCAGCCCCTGCGCGAAGCCGTCAATTACGTCGAGCATCACATGCAAAAAAGCGACAGGGTCGCCGGCCTATACCTCTCTGGCCCCGAAGCGCTCTGGGCCTATTCAACCCTTGCACCCGACCTCGCCCATCAGGCCTACGGGCAACACCAGTGGTCCTGGCTCAATAACGCTATTCCGCACACCACGCCGCCGGAATTCAAGCCGACCGACCCCATCCCCCCATTCATTCCGCGCGAGCGGTACCTGATTGTCTGCTACGAATTTCTCACCGAGCGAGACGAACCCGCGATGTGGGAAACCATTCGAACCTGGTATCACCCCGTCGCCCACTTCGATGGCCGCATCGCCCCCACCGTCATCTATGAACGCAATACTCCCGCCGGCCCCGACTCCGATAAATTGCCCTGAAATCTTGGCAAAAATTCGAGACAGAGGAAACTTGTTTCAAATTTGCCGACCTATGCGCCTCGGGCCGCGAGGGTCCGCAAGGCCGCGGTTTCCTCAAGGAAGAGTTGCAGATGGGGGAACGGAATTTCCACTTTTGCGGCATCCAGCGATTTCTTGGCTTTCTCAAGATATTCGTGCACCAGGGCGTGCTCGATCGATTCATCCGCGACCCAGACGCGCAACTCGAGATCGACGCTGCTGGCGTTCAGCCCGACAACGACGACCTCGGGTGAGGGCGTGACGCAGATTCGGCTGTCGTTGTGGCAGATTTCAAGCAATGCCTTGCGCGCATCATCGATCGAACTGCGATACGAAATGCCAACGGGAATGCGAACGCGGTTGATCGGATTGGTTGTGTGATTCTCGACGCGATTCGAAAGCATCTGGGTGTTCGGCATAATCAATACGGTTCCATCCAGATTCAGCATGCGCGTCGAGCGAAATGTGATCCGGCTGACCTTGGCGAAGCGGGTATCGATTTCGATCCAGTCGCCAACTTTGAACGGTTTGTCCCAGAAGATGACGATGCCGGCGATGAAATTGGCGAGTGATTCCTGTGCAGCGAAGCCGATCGCAAGACCAATGAGCGACACACCGGTAAGCAATGCGGTAATCTGGATGCCCACCTGATTGCATGCAATGACCAGGCCGAAGCCAAGGATGCCCCACTTGAGAATGGCCGACAGCAAGTCGCGAATCGACGAATCGACGCTGGCGTTTTTCATGCTGCCCAGCAGCACCCGGCGGATGGTGCGATAGGCGATCCAGAAGATCAGCAGAAAAATCAGCGCAACGAAGATGCGCGGGATCAATCCGATGGCGGTGTAAATCAGATCGCGCGCAAGCCCCACCCATGTCTGCAGCAGCACCGCGTCATTCGGTGAGAGAGTCTCTTTGCCGGTAAGCAGGCGATAGACGCGAGAACTTTGCACACCCTCCGGCTTGCCGGCCGCACCCTCGGCGGGCGTCGATGCGCCGTCGGGCTGCGTTGATGGCTTTGCGGTGGCATCATCCACAGCCTGCTGGATCAGCGTGGGCGATTGCGCAAGCGCGAAAGACGAAAGCGGCCCGCGTAAATCGATTGGTGTGGCGCAGAAGAGCAAGAGAACAAAACAGGTCGCGATGCATCGAACCATGGCGGACTCCGATATGCTGAGGGCAGATGATGAACGGATCAGTGATTTACAAGTGGCCGGCCGCTTCCGCCGTTAGTACTGCGTCGGCAAAGCAGGCGTCAGCCCGGTTGGCGCGCGGGTTGGATGAGTCGCGGGCGATAGGGAAGTATGCGTGCGGGCACGAAAAAGTCTTGTCCGGCGCCCGCGGTAGGGGTAGGATGTTAAAGTCGTCCGGCAGCGGGATTTGGCGTAAACGTTCTTTGCCGGCCGACGTTGGCAACCGGAATCTGCACCATGGCGAAAATACAGAAGCGGCTGGGCGAAATTCTGGTCGAATGGGGTGTTGTTAGAGCGCGCGATGTTGAAAAGGCGATCGTCCATGCCAAATCCAAAAGCATGAGGCTGGGAGAGGCGCTTGTCGATCAGAAGCTGGCCAATGAAAACCA
>JBBQCK010000269.1:0-4934 GCA_038318605.1 Tepidisphaerales bacterium
CGAGCCGGGTGGTCGGTGTCAACGTGAAGGAGAGATTATCAAACAACTGGCAGGCGGCGAATGATTTGGAAATCCGCGTGGCCGAAATCAGTTTGCGCGTCTGCCGGCCGGTGGCATTAAAATCGATTGAGGCAGTCTGCGCATGCGCATTGCGCGTTTTGAGGTCGGCCAGTTCACTCATCATGGCGCTGGCGTTTTCGATTCGTCCTTTGGCCTTGGTGGTGCGCGCCTTGGCGCCGCGCCGAAGCCACTGCACCTCGCGCCGAACGGCCGACGCAAGGGACGCCTGCCGCGCCTGCTGGGCGGCGAGAAATTCCTCCCGCTTTTCCAGAAATGTTGAGAGCGGCCCATCGACGCCGAAAGAGCCGTCAGGATACGCGCGATTCAACTCAACAACCCGACCAGCGACATTTTCCAGCAGATAGCGATCGTGCGTGACGATCAGGCACGCAAACCCGGCCGACGTGATCAGCGATTCAAGCCATCGGATGCCCTCAAGATCGAGGTGATTGGTCGGTTCATCAAGTAGCAGCGCATCGGGCGATTTCACAAGCTCGCGCGCAATCGCAAGACGCTTTTTCCACCCGCCTGAGAGTGCGTCCGCCGGCTGAGCAAAATCAACGAATCCGGCCTTCGACAGCGCGATCGCGACGGCCGTTTCTCGTTCGTGTTCTTCAACATGGTCGTGTCGCAGCGCAACGTGGTGCGATTCAAGTGCGGCGAGCAAAACGCCCTCGACACTCAGGCCGGGTGGAAACTGATCCTCCTGCGGAAGATAACAAATGACCGCGCCGTTACGGCGGGAAATATCGCCTTCATCGGCCGACTCAACCGCGGCAAGAATTTTCAGAAGCGTCGATTTCCCCGAGCCATTCGGGCCAATCAGGCCCATGTGCTGGCCTTCGGCGAGACTGATCGACACCTGCTGAAACAGCACGCGCGCGCCGTACGATTTATCGAGCGACTGCGCCGAAAGAATCACTGCCATGGGATGCCTGAAACCATAAAAACATCAGGCATTGTTGGCCTGCCATGCGCTAAGGGCCGCACCGAGACAGCCGGCCTGGTCAGCGGCCCTTGCCACTTCAAACTTTATCTCGGCCGCATGTTTCTTGAATGCGAACTGGCGGAAGGTGTCCCTGATGATTGTCATGATGCGCGCCGTCAGCGCCTCGGAGCCTTCGATAAACCCGCCACCAATGACAAAGCGGCTTGGATCGATCGTGTCGGCGATCTGGCGGCAAAGTTTGCCAATGGCCTGTGCCTGCCAGTCGAAGATCGACTGGCACAACTCGTCACCCGCGACGGCCAGGCCGCGCACTTGATAGGCGCGCTTCTTCCAGGTTTCCTCTTCATCGGCGCCGTTCAGGGCATTCAGCGTATGGCTGGCATATTTGGGCGAGGCGAGGGCGATGCGCAGTATTTTGCCAAGGGCCGCCATTGATGCGTAAGCTTCGGCGCAATACTTCTGCCCGCAACCGCAGGCAGGCTGCCATCCATCGATAAAGGGTTCGTGGACAATTTCGATGTGGCCGAGTTCGCCGCCCATACCGCGCGCGCCGCGCAAGAGCCGGCCATTAACGACGATACCGCCGCCAAGGCCCGTGCCCGGCGCCAGCAGCGCCATGACCTCGCCGCCGCCGGGGTCGCCGACGTGCGATTCCCAGAGCGCCGCGGCGTTGGCGTCGTTTTCGTAGGTGACGGCCACGGGCCGGCCCGCGGCCAGGGACAGTGCGGCGGCGGCCGCGTCACGAAGTTGAAAACCCTCCCAGGCGCTGGCCATGTTGGCGGATTTTTCAATTCGCCCATGAATGTCGGCGGGGCCGGGGCTGTCAAGGCCGATCGCCTTGACGCGGTCGATCGAGAGGGCGCTTTTTTCAAGAAATGTCTCCACCCCCACGACGATCTGCGCGACGGTCTGATCTGGTCCTTTAGATGAATATGCTGGAACTTCGATCCATTGCGGCGAGATCGGCCGACGATGGGCATTCAGGCCATTGACCGCCAGCTTTGTTCCCCCGATGTCCACGCCCAGATAGATCGCGTCAGTTGGCATGGCGGTAGTTTTAGGTTCTGCCCGTTCGATGGGCAAGGTATGTCCGCCCACGTCCCACTGTGTCGCCTGAAAGCATACTGGTCGGCCCTCGGCCGATGTCGGGCAGAATTGCCCAACCCACCGGAGATCAACATCACGCGGTAAACGCGGATGCACGGGCGAGACACATGGGGAACATTGCTTCAAACACCGGCCGGCTGTTGTTCCAGCAACTGGCTCCACCGCCGCGCCTTGCGGGCCTTCCAGCCCTGCTTGTGATACGCGTAGCCGACAATCAGCGGCACGGCCAGCGTCGCTTCACTGAAGACCATCTGCTCGTAAACCGTATCGACTTTGCCCCAACTTGAGGCTTCCTTGAGCGTCGAGCTTGACAGCGCGCCGTCACGCACGTCGGCGATTGTCACCTGGATGGCGTACTTGTGCATGGGCGCATCGTGGCCGAGTACTTCGGCGCAGACGACGATGTCCTGTGTGAAATTCTTCGGCACGCCGCCGCCGATCATGAACAGGCCCGTCGAGGGGTTCTTGATCTTGATCTGTGTCAACTCGTAGAAGTCCTTGCCACTGTCATGGCTGGCGCGGGGCTGATCGCCGCGATTGACGAGATGCGCCACCAGCCCAAACCCGGCCGAACAATCGCTGAATGCGGGGCAGAAGATGGGGATGTCGCGCTTGTAGCATTCGTAGACGATGCTTTCGTCGCATTTTGGCCCGCCGGTTTTGTCGAGATGCTCGCCAAGTGCGCGGATGAATTGCCGCGAACTGTGCTGGCCGGGCTCCATCTCTTCGAACACTTTCTGCGTGGTGTCGTCGCAGACGCGCAATTCCTCCTCATCAATGAGAGTGTCGTAAATGCGGTCGAGGGCGTGTTCGCGCAGCTCCCCGTCGTACAGGCCGCTCTTGAGGCGGTCTTCGGCAATGTAGTGTTTGAAGCCGAGCGCTTCGAAGAAATCCTGATCGACGATGTTGGCGCCGGTGGAAACGATCGCATCGACCATGTTGTTGCGAAGCATGTCAACGATGACTTTTTTCAGGCCAGCCGATATCAGCGAGCCAGCAAGCGTGAGGATTACGCCGCAATCGCGGTCGCGCAACATGCGGTCGAAAATCTCCGCCGCACGGTTGAGATCGCGGGCGCTGAACGCCATGTGTTTCATCGCCTCGACCACCGGCACGATGCCCGGATTGGCGGTGATGTCGATGTGCTGAATGGTGCCGAGCTGAAGGAACTTTTCCTTCGCCGAAGCCTGCGGCGCCTTCATTGGTGTTATGTTGACGGTTGTTTCCTGGCTCATGGCAATCTCCTTCAAGTAGACGATGTCGGCAGCAATCAAAACACGAAAAGCCACCGCAAGCCGCTACGGTGTGCCGCATCCGCCGACGTGCCGCGGTTGCAACACCCGCCATTGCCGGCCGGGTGGCTTCGAACGGACAACATTGTGATAGGTAGAACGCCAGCGTCAAGTAAAAGTTCGGTTCTACCAATTCTTTTATCAGAGTGGCGGACGATCCGAATCGCGAAGACTTCGTTAATGTGCTCAGATCAACGTGACTCGTCGGCACCATCACATTGGGATCTCGACCGCAACGAATTGTGTTTTCTAATCCGCTGGCAGCGTTGCCGCGCCGGGGGGCCACCAGGCGGGAACTCCTGTTTCGATGAGCGTCTTACGGCGGTATTCGCGATTTTCGGGCGGTGTTGATTCGAGATCGAGCGCCCAGCCTCTGCGTAACAGCGCGGCCGCTGCGGCTCGGTCGCCGGTCAGTGTTACCGACTGCTGGGCATATCTGCTCAACACGGCGGCGGCCTGCCCCTTTTTGCCTGCGCTATCGAGCAGTAAAAGCTGCTCAGTTCTCGCGTCGGCAAGCACGGATGCATCACCGGCGTTGTAGGCGGCGTCTGCAATCGCGTCGAGCAATTCTGCCCGCGCGTTGGCGTATGTTTCCTTCATGCCGGTGCGGCGGGCGACCACAAACTGCTGCAATGAATCTTGTGTTTCCTTACGCAGGTTTTCCGGCAGGTCGCCGGCGCCCAATACGCGCTGATAGCGCTGCTCCTCGGCGGACATGAAATCCTGTTCAAGTTGCCATTCGGTCGCGAGCCATTCGATGCGTGCGCGGCGTATCTCCAGAATCGCAGCATGGTCGTGCGTGGCGGCCGCGACACGTTCACGCAAATCGGCCTCGGCGCGCGGAGTCCATACTCGTTCGGCGAGTTGAAGATCCCGATGACGGTAGTTGTATTCGCTTTGCGCCCCCGACCACGCCGACACTTCCCGCCACGTTGTCTGATTCGCGGCCGCCTTTTGCGCGTTGGCGAGATTCGTCGCATCCCCCTCTCGCCGGCGCGCAAGATCATCCGCAATCGCCTTGTCGCGCGACGCCTTGCCGGCGTCGATTTCGGCGGTGATCTTCGCGGCCGCAGCAAGATCAACTTCGTTTCGCAGGATCGGCATCGAACCGTTGGCGCTCTGGCCCGCGACGCTACCCGAGACCTGCAACGTTCCGCCGTCCGACGAAACCGGTATGGCCACGTTGGCGATGCCGTAATGAAAGTTGCGCGAGTTTTTGACTGGCGTCCACGCCGTGCCATGCCATTTGCCGGCGGTGAGGTCGAGCTTCCCGCCCCATTCCTCAAACGCCTGGTCTGCAAACCCAAGTGTGATGCGCGCATCGCACGAGCCGCCACCGCTGGGCAGGCCGTCGGGATTGTTCGCGCGATTGTCCGCGATCTGCACCATCGCTTGGGTTGGCTTGCACATTTTTGAAAGCGTCTGAGTCCCGGCGACTTTCTTTTCGCGATGGCGTACACAGCGCGCCTGTTCGACCTGATAGAAAAATGGCTCATGCGGCGATTGATCCGCATCGGTCTCGTATA
>JBBQCK010000270.1:0-4929 GCA_038318605.1 Tepidisphaerales bacterium
ACTTGTCCGAGTAGGGCCAATCGCCAGCGCAACTCCCGGCGACGAAGCAACGCGTAGGCGACGATGCTAGGGATAAACAGAAGCGCAGTCTGCTTGAACAAAAATCCCACGGCCAATGGCAGCGACAACAACAGCCAATCCGCCACCGACAAATTCCCTGCGTGCCAATGCCGCATCAACCTCCATCCAGCGGCGGCCGCCAGAGCCCAACATGCGATGAGCGGTCCATCCTGGGTGCAGATCAAGGCGTTGAACTGAAATGCCGGCAGTAGAAAGAAGCATACCACGGCCCACAGACCGGCCCGGGCGTCGTGACGTATGGCCGTCGCCAGCCGCGCTACTGCCCAGCCGGCCAAGGCCGAGCATAGCGGCATAGGCAGGCGAACAGCCCACTCGCTGATCCCGAAAAGGTGCACACTGCCGGCGATCAGGTAGGCCAGGCCGGGGCCCTTCTCATAGTAGCAGGCGGCCAATCGCCGCGACCATTCCCAGTAGTACGCTTCGTCACCAGCCAACTCCAGCGGGCAAAGCCACCGCAGGTAGATGACGCGCAGCACTAACGCCGCCAGAATGACCAGAGCCGTCAGCACACTCGCGGACAGTCGATTTTCAGCAATCCCTTGTGTTTCGAGGGAGCTCGCTCCGGTCATCGTGCGTCCTCTTTGGTTTAATGTTGCGCGCCCTGCCGTTCGCTCGACTCGACGCCGGTCGCAACTTCAACGCGGTCGAATTTCTGTCCATCCGGCGCGCCCGCTGCCAAACTGATGGACGGCGACGTAGGTCTCGTGCAGTCGAACGGTGCATCCTGCTGATAGCTCACCACATAGAGCGGCCGCCCCTTGACCTCCTCAAATATCCGTCCGATGTATTCACCTAGAATCCCGATGCCCAACATGGTTCCACCGCCGATCAGACACATCGTCGCCATCACTGAGGTCCACCCCGGCACGTTGTAATGCCCGAGGAAACTTCGCGCCACCGCGTATGCGCCGTCGGCCAAGCCAAACAGTGCCAGCAGAAAACCTATGACGAGACTGATGCGCAATGGCGCCGGCGAGAACGACACGGCTGCGGTCCAAGCGAACCGCAACATTTTAAGAAGCGAGTATTTCGTCTTCCCGGCGCATCGAGCCGGGCGATCAAACTGGACCGCCGTCTGGGCAAAGCCAACCCAGGCCACCATCCCACGAAGAAATCGATGAGTCTCTCTCATGCTACGCAGGGCGTCCAGGCATGGCCGTGAGATCAGCCGGAAGTCGCCCGTGTCTGCCGGAAGATCCTTGTGAATGAACAACTTCATAAGGCGATAGAAGCACCAGGCGCTCAATCGCTTGAATCGCCCCTCGCCGCTGCGCGACCGCCGCTTCGCGTTTACCACGTCGTAACCCTTGGCATATTCTTGGAGCATCTGCGCAATGACCTCCGGCGGATCCTGGAGGTCGGCGTCCATTATGACCACGGCGTCGCCCCTCGCTGCGTCCAGGCCGGCCGTGACCGCCGCCTGGTGGCCGAAGTTGCGAGCCAGACCGACGATCCGTATTCGCCGGTCGTCGTTCGCCCACGAAATGATCAATTCAAGAGAATTGTCCGAACTGCCGTCGTTCACGACGATCAACTCGGTCGGCACCCCAACCTGCTCAAGCCATCCGGTCAAACGCCGGCGGAGCAGAGGCAAGACATCCTCCTCGTTGTATATGGGAAAAATAAGCGACAACGACCGTGGCGGCGACCGTGGAATGAGCAGGCATTGGGACATCTCGTTCAAGCAGTTTACCCCCACCTCCAAGCGACGTAAATATCCTGTCCAACCACAGCGGGTTACGGCCATGGGGCGCAGCGTCTGCAACAAAAGGACGGACTTGTACTCATAATATCTACCGCCCGAGACGGGCTCAACCGCGGGCCCGTGACGCCGATACTGCTGCAAAGCACTCATCCCCGGCAGGTTGTGGAACGCCCATACCGGCTTTATAGTCCGCCCCTCCAAGGAACCGCACATGATCAGGCTGATACGCAAAAACCAAAAGAAAGCACTCGCACTTTTCGGCGCCCTGCTGATGGTGGCATTCATCATCCCGCAGTTTGGACGTCCATCCTATGAAGCACCGGTATTTGGGACCATCGGCGAAGAAAAGCTTCTCCTGAGTGACTCCGAAGCGGCCGCCCGCGAATGGACATATCTCAACCAAACCAAAGTGTCCGTGCGTGGCAACGGGCAGGCCGACGATGAGATGCGTCTGTCGGAATACTATTTTCGCACGATGGGCGCCGCCGGCGCGTCGATAGAGCCCGAAGACTGGCGATCCTACTTTTTGCTGACGGTCGAGGCGCGCCGCGCCGGCATCGTTCCGCCGGACCAGTTGGTGCAGCAGCGGTTGAAATCGTCGCCCCCCTCCGAACGGGCCGATCCCGAAACACGCTATTCCGCGGTCCGAAATATGCTCGCGATCGAAATGCTGTTCGATCGTGAGATCAAGGGCGCGGCGCTGGTGAGCCAGCCGATGGCAATGCACGGCCTTTCAGGCGTCGAAACAAAGCTTTCGGTTCACGCGGTATTTTTCCCGGCCGACAAGTTCATGGATATGAAACTGCCCGCGACCGGGCCCGCCGATGCCCCCACGACCGCTGCCACCAACGAATCCACCACTCAATCGACCGGCGGCCCGAGCCCCCAGGAACAACAACTCTACGAGCGTCTCCGCAACCAGCCCCTTAATTCAACCGCCGATCCCGAAAAAAACCCGCTCGGGTTCGGCTATCGCTATCCCGATCGCGCGAAGATCGAATATCTCTGGCTTCCCGAGCAGGATTTAAGCTTTGCCATTGCGCCCACCATCAGCGAGTGGGCATTGGTGCGCGAATACAATAAACATCCCGACGCATATCCCGCCTCCGCGCCATCGACCAGCCCCTCCGCCACCGGCCCGGCAACGCTGGAGGCCTCCACAACAGCTCCCGCCACATCAGCGCCCGCCACGACCGAGCCTGCCGGCAGCGAACGCATGCGCGGTTTCACCCAACATCGCGACGAGATTCGCATCCGCCTCATTAACACGCTGCGCGATCGCGTGCTGGCCGAAGCCAGCCGGGTCATTCTGGAGAAAATGAGCGACGATTACACGGCGTGGCAGAAAGGCGACGCTCCCAAGTCCTCGCCAGAGGATGCATCGTTTACGGTGCGCTACGACGATCCCGCCTATTTTCGCTCGGTTCAGCAGCATGTTCAGTTGGCGGTGGACGCAAAATATCCCGAATTTTACCGCGAAATCACCGGCGATGCCTTTAAGGGTCATATCTCTGTCTATCCGCGCAGCCAGCAGCCCGACGTCTGGCTTGATGCCGAAGCCCTCTCAAAACTCGATGGATCCCGCAGCTCGGTGGTAATCGGCGATACGCTCATTCCAAACGACGTGGACCTCTCTCAGGCGCGGTGCCGAAGCGCATCACAGGTGGATGCCGTTCGCCAGGTATTCATCCTTGGCGACCCATTCATTACCGCCCAGAACCGCACCGTCGCCAACCGCAACCAGTTGCCGGTGCTTAAGGTCATGCAGCCTTCGCTACCGTATGTAACCATCACCAATACCAGGCACGTTCGGGACCTCGTTTTCTTCCGAATTACCGAGGCCCAGCCTGCCCATCCGCCCGCCTCGATAGACGAAGTCATGAACCGAGTGCGCCAGGACTTGCGCACACAGCAGGCATACGACCGCGCCGTGACTGTTGCAGAGTCGTTCGCGCAGAGGGCGGCGAAGCTGACGCTTCAGGGCGCTGCCAACGACTCCGGCAACATCGAGATCAAGACGAGCGACACCTTCACCCGCGACCAGACGTTTTCAATCGATGGCCTTGCATTGCCGGAGAAGGCCGTGCCCGAATTTGCCCGTGGCGCGTTCGATCTTGTTGACATGCTGGTTGCAAACCCGAATCCGGTCAAGGTGATTCGGATTCCCGCCGCTCACATCGTCGCCGTCGCCGCGATCAATCAGGAAAAGTTCGAGCCCCTGACTCGCGACGAGGAACTGGAAGCCCATCTTCATGCCGCATATGCCGGCACGCGAAGCCAGCTCATCTCGGGAATTGCCGCCGGTTGGTTCAACCCCGAGTCGATTGCCTCGCGCCTTAACTTCAAGGCGACACGCGGTGACCGCCAAAAGAAAGAAGACGACACACCGCCGCCCCCTTCGCCGCTCGGGCTGTGATACGGCCTTATTGCGATTCGCTGTTGCCGGCCTTGCCGATAAGCTCGCGCAGGTACTTCCCTTCTCTTCGCGCCGCCCCGGCCGGGTCTTCGCCGAACCACTCAACCGACACAAATCCCGCAAATCCGTTCTCGCCTAACCGCCGGAGAATCTCCCGCCAATCCATCTCCCCCTCCGACAGCGGGCACATCTTCTTATCTCGCAGATTCGTCGCATGCACATGAGCCGTATACGGCGAAAGTTTCTCAACGGCTTCCATGTAATTCGAAATGCAGGTCGATGGCTGCAGAATCATCTGGAGCCGCGGATGATCGACCCGCCGAATGAGTTTCAACGCCCCTTCGATCGAATCCGTGAGGTTCCGCGAATGAAGTTCCATGCACCAAAGCAGATTTGCAGCCGCACCGGCATCGCACAGACTGCGTAGAGAGTCGGCCGCTCGCGTCCACTGCTCTTCGGTCGCTTCTCCACTGCCCGCTTTTCCGGTGAATACCCTGATGCCCCGTGCGTTCAGCGCTGCCGCCTCAGCGATCAGTTCATGTGCATATTCCATACTCCGCCCGGCCGACTCGTCGCTGGTGGTGAAATCAAAATAGGGGCTGATCATCGAAACTCCCAGGCCCAGATCTGAAGCTTGCGCCCGAATCGCGTCGCGCCCCGTCCGATCCAACGACATCAGATGGTCGTGCCAGATTTCCACCCCGTCGTATCCCGCCTCCGCCAATAT
>JBBQCK010000271.1:0-4921 GCA_038318605.1 Tepidisphaerales bacterium
CGCGCATAGTCGATCTTTCCGGCGAACCGCATCGATGCGCTGGTATCCAGAACAATCGTGGCGCGAAGATTGGTCTCCTGCTCGTACAGCTTGATGTAATAACGATCGCTGCGCGCGTACGCCTGCCAGTCGAGATGCCGCAACTCGTCACCCGGCACATATTCGCGATGCTCGCTGAACTCGACGCTGAACCCCTTGTGCGGCGACCGATGCAGACCTGTGATAACCCCTTCAACAACCTGTCGCGCGGTGAATTGCAGCTTGCCCATCCGGGCGGCGTCGGTCGGCGAGAAGAATTTGTAGCGATGCACCGGCATTTATCCGCGTCCCTTCACATCGGCACCCGGCCCGCCCGCGATCTTTACCGCGCGCTCACTTCCCGCCCGGCCGTCATCGGATTTGGGCAAATCCGGCGGCAGTCCAAATTGTTCGATCAGCGCCTTCAAGCGCCGCAGCGCCCGTCCGCGATGGCTGATGGCATGTTTCTCCATCGCCGAAAGCTCGGCCGTCGTCTTGCCAAGCTCCTCAATTAAAAAAAGCGGGTCATACCCAAAGCCATTGCTCCCGCGCGGCTCATCCAGAAGCCGTCCTTCAACGCTGTCCTCAGCGGTGTAAATAACCTCCCCAGCCGCGCTCGCCAGTGCCAGCGCACAAACAAACCGCGCCGACCGCCGCTCCGGTGGCACACTCGCCATCTGCCGCAGCAGCAGCAAATTGTTCGCCTCATCGCCGCTTCCAGCCTCATGCCGCGCCGCCCATCGTGCGCTATATACGCCCGGCCCACCGTCGATCGCATCGACCACCAGCCCCGAATCGTCGGCAACCGTCAGAATGCCGAACTGCCGGGCATATGCCGCCGCCTTCAAACAGGCGTTGGCACGAAACGTCAATCCGGTCTCCTCGACATCGGCCACGGCGGCGAATGCCGAAAGATCGAGCCATCTAGTCTCGTCATCACATAGCATCTCGGCAAATTCGCGAATCTTGCCCGGATTGGTGGTCGCTATGAGCGCCCGGCGAACCCGAAGTTTGCGCGGATCGGACTCCGCCGCGACACTTGCCCCATTCACCTCCCACCATCCAACGATGGGAGCCGCCCGCCCCGGGGAGGCTGCGAATCCAGCGATGGAAGCTTCCCGCCGCGCGGCGGCAGCTGATCGGCCGGCGGCAGCGCGCCGCCGCGAGGCGCCTCGTGCTGGGCTCCATCAGGAAAAATGGCCTGGCCGTGTGGGTCCTCGGTATTCGGCTTGATTCCCCGGCCGGGAATCTGCACGAGAAACGATCGATCTCGCCAATGTATCAACTGCCCACCCGGCGTGGTGAATTTACGCTCCATCACCGCTCCGTCGATCATATGCTCGGGAAATCCACCCCCTTCAGGCGGATTGCGCAACTTCGCCTTAAGATCGCCATCCACGATCTCCAGCCGCTGCTGGCGAACTTCAACTTCCTTTCCATTGGGAAGGCGAAACTTCAAATCATCGCCAAGAGTGATCCCCTGCTCGCGCGCGATGTCGCGAATGTCCATGCCCGGCGGCATCATGAATATCTCGCGATCCGGCTCGTGCGCGTCCGGCCGAACATCAACCGGGTCGAGCCGCACCACCGCCGTTTCAGGCCACGCCCCCACGCATACGCTGCTAAAGTTCGGCCCGTGATAGTAATACGTATCAATGCCTTCGGTCCGCCCCGCCCGCACAGCCTCGACCGCCTTCTGCTTGCGATCGGATTGCGTGAACACTGCAATTTGAATGCTCCAGTACCCCTTCGGCGGCGCGTTCTCCAAGTTCCACTCCGCAGGGGCGGCCGGATCGGCCTTCGGCAGTCCAACGATCGGGCTGTACGGAAAAAGCCGCTCCTGCGACTGCCGTACCACAAGCGATTGAATCGCCTTCTGATCCTCCCGCGCCTTGCTTCGATCGGAGTAGAACCCGTAATAAAGCGTCGATCCCTCGTCGCTGTGAACAACCCACCAATCCTTCATCTTGCGCGATTTCATCTCAGGATGATCCGCAAGATCGTGCTGCATCTTCTGTGCGATCGCCACATGATTTGGGGCGGTGATGGTCTGGCAATAGATTGTGTACTCGGCGCCGGCGGGGATGGTCGGCATCTCAAACTGTGGTGCGCGGCCGGCCGCCGAGTGCGCCGGCTGGTCGCTCATGCTGATGTCCTGCAGCTTCAAGTCGCTCAGCGATCCGTTCTGCGACAGAGAACCCGTCGCACCGGCCTTCGGCGGATTGGCGGTTTCCTCACCGCATCCCATGGGCATCAAGACGGTAATCGTCAAAAGTGCCGCCACCATCGACCACGCACATCGCGTTGAAAAATTAGCAAAAAACCCAGCGAGAAATCGGGTTGTAGCCATCTATGGTGCTCCTCAGCTTCGCATCCCCAAAATCTTCAAACGTCATGATCGATTATAGCAGGTTGCCCGGATCGCCAGAAACATTGGAATCTCCCGTCGGGCAAGATTTTCCGCCTCGGCACGAGGCCCCGGCTCGCTGATTCTATGGCCCGGCCATTCCTCCATCGCATCCACCGCCATGCCCGCCGCGCTCAGCGCCGCAACGTACGCACCGATCGGCCGATGAAATGTCAGCGTATGCGTGTCAGGATCGCTCCCGGGATGTGCGACGATCTGTTCGCATCGCTGCGTAAGATATTGCCGCGCCATGCGCCATTGCACGCCGTTTTCATCCCAATGCCACTTCATGAACTTTGGCGCGCGAAAGCACGGATGCATCATCACAATCACAAGGCGCCCGCCCGGCCTGAGCGCCCGCGCGATGCCAGTGAAAACCGGCTCAATCGGATCGAGGTTCTGAATCGCCAGAATGCAGGTAGCGGCCGTGAATCGCCGGGCGGGCAAAAATGCCAAGCCGGTCGCATCGCCCACGACAAATGCCAGCCGCGAACTGGTGCGCACCCCGCCGGCCATCGTATCGCCGGCCTTTGCCTCACCGGCCGCAGCATCGCGCGGTGCGCTATCGCCGGCCATTCCGTCGCTGGCCGCCGGCTCCGCGCTGGCGGCGGCGCGCCGTTCCACTTCACGGCGATTGGCCGCGCGGATCAGTTCGGCCGACGCATCCACACCCACCACATCGCCAACACCCATCTGCGACAACAGACGGCAAAACACCCCCTGCCCGCACGCGACATCAAGTATCGCATCATCCCGCGAGGGATTCAGCAGCCGCATAATCCCCGGATGCACGACATGACGGTGATATTCAGACCCATCTTCGCCAACAAGCTGATCGTACCACTCGGCCACTGCCGACCAATCGGTCCGGCCATCGTGCGCCTGCGGCTCGTTTGCTGCGATCCTGCTTTCCCCCTCCGCGGGCCGGGCAGCTTGCCCCACAGATGGCGCATCAGCGGGCCGCGACTCTGCTGCATCGTGCGGACGCGGCTTGGGCTTGCGCCGGCGATGCGGCGCGTGTCGGGGACGATGGCCAAACTGCGAATCCATGGAAGCCACCCACTCTAACGCCAACCGATGCGATAATCCCATTGCTGCGTAACTCCCCCTCTGTCACAACGCCGAAATGCCCGTGCGCGATTCTCCGCGCCATGGGTGTAGCTGTGCCGGCCGCATGTGCAGGCTTCAAAGCCCGCATCACAGAATGCGAGTCAGCAAGGCCATGCCGCGGCGTCGGCGACACCCCACCTCCAGCGCGCTTGTTTGCCCGGCGGCGTGCGCTATACTTCCCCTCGCCCGCCGGAAAAGTAGGTACTCTGGAGAGGTGTCCGAGCGGCTGAAGGAGCAGCACTGGAAATGCTGTATTGGGCTTAAACCCAATCGGGGGTTCGAATCCCCCCCTCTCCGTTTTTTGTACATGTGGTCGGTTTCACCAGGAATCTGTGCGCCCGCATCATGCGCGCCGGTGCCGTGTTGAGCAAAAGGACCGTATGCTGCAACGAATTGCCCCGCCCCGCGCAGCGCAAAGTGGCATCGAAACAGCCGACGCTTGGAACCATCTGATCTCAAGTTCTACCACCACCCATTCCTACGACGCCCTCGGCCAGCGTATCACCGACGTCAAATCCGGCACGACGACGCATCTGTACCTGTCCGATCAGTGGCAGGTGGTCGAGGAGGTCGATGGCTCCACGACACGGCGGCAGAACGTCTGGAGTCCGGTTTATGTGGATGCGATGGTCGAGCGCGACCGCGATGCCGACGCTAACGGATCGCTGGAAGAACGTCTCTACCCCACGACGGACGCCAACTACAACGTCACGGCCATAACCGATGCCTCGGGCGATGTGGTGGAACGCTATACCTACACGCCCTATGGCCAGCCTTGGTTCCGCGATGCGTCGTGGGACCAGAAGAGTTCCGGCACCGGCGACTACAAGTGGATATACCTCCACCAGGGCGGCCGGCTGGACGCCAGCAGTTCGACCATCAACTCGGGCGACAGCAGCGTCTATTACTTCCGCAACCGCGACTACCACCCCTTCCTCGGCCGCTGGCTCCAGCCCGATCCGATCGGGTATCCGGATGGGGGGAATCGGTATGAGATGGAGCGGAGCGGGGTGGTGGGCGGGCTGGATCCGTGGGGGCTTACATGGTACAATCCGACCACTTGGCTTGTGCCGCTTGGCGAGGCCGCAGGCGATTTGGGCGGGCACGCGCTGTACGGCAACGACTACCAGAATGCCATAGACGCATCTGTAAGCGGAACTCCGCAGGCTCAGGCGGCAGCCAGGCAGCAGCTCGAAAGAACAATCGAAAATGCTCGTATCGTGACCGAAGCGGTTACAGGTTTGCCCGGCACGAGCTTGGGCGGTCCAATTGGCAGTCCGACAGGTCCGGCAAGCACATTCGTTGCTGACCAGTTTAGAGCGGCGGCCAACGCCATGAGGTGGGCAGAGGCGGAAGCAGCGGAAACAGCGGCGAAGGCGGCAAGGG
>JBBQCK010000272.1:0-4886 GCA_038318605.1 Tepidisphaerales bacterium
GCATGGAGCAGGCCGCCACGCGCACCGAAACGCTGGTCTGGACCAGCAGCGTTGGCGATCGGCAGGAGGAAGCGCCGGAATTGATCTCGCGACTTGAGGAGCTTTCACGAGCCGCGATGTAGGCGGCCGGCCGGGATTTTGCGACGACAGTGTTGAATTGCGTTGCGGCTGTGCCGCAGCACGGCGCCGATGAACGATGCTGTCGCCAGCGCGCTTGGCGAGTGCGGCGGCCGGCCTTACGCTCCGCGACATGCACGATTGCTACGAATGGACATTTCCGCTCCCGCGCACGCACACCGGCATGCTGCTAGGTAACGCCGTCTTGGGGGCGATGATCTGGGGGCGCCAAAACGTACTTTGCATTACGCTCAACCGCGGCGATTTCTGGGACCATCGCAATGGCAAGGCGTGGTCGGCGCAGATGAGCTACGCCAACATTCGCCGTCTCCTCGAAAGACAGGATGAATCCGCGCTGCGGGAAATGTTTGCAACACCCGCCAAAGCCGGGAAACCCGTCCAGCGCCCAACCCTTCTGCCGCTCGGCCGACTCGAATTACATTTTGAGGCGGGGTGTACTCTACACCGGGGTGTGCTGGATATCGGCAAGGGGGAAATCGAGATCATCCTCGCGGACGATGCCGGCACGGAACATGCAATTCATCTGACAATGCAAATGAATGCGCCGGTGATGGCAGCGCGGCTGCCAGCGGCGCTGGCGCGGCCGGAACTACGCCGCGTAACCGCGCACGAGGTTTGCGGCGAACAACTGGCGGCGGTTGATGTGCCGCAGGCGCTGCCATTCGATCGCGATGGATCGGCCGGTTGGGTTCAGCCGCGCGTCGAAGAGCCGCCGGCGTGTCTGGCATATCGCTGGAAAGGCGATCAGCTCTGGACGACAGTCGTTTATGGCGACGCGCCGGAAACCGCGATCGAAGCAGCGTGCAATGCGCTCAGTGCCGGCATCGCGGCCGGTTGGGCTGCACTGCTGGAGTCCGGTGCGCGATGGTGGACCGCATACTGGGCGGATGTGCCCCGACTTTCAATTCCGAATGAGAAGTTGTCGTTTCTCTACAACTACGGCATGTATAAATTCGCCGGCCTGACAAACCCTGCCGGCGTGCCAGCGGGATTGCAGGGGCCGTGGATTGAGGAATATCAGTTGCCGCCATGGTCGGGGGATTATCACTTCAACATCAACGTGCAGATGTGCTATTGGCCGGCCTATGCGGGCAACAGGCTGAGCCACCTCGCCCCGTTGTTTCGGATGATCGAATCGTGGCTGCCGATTTTGCGCCAAAACGCGCTGCTGTTCGTCGGTGTAGAGGATGGTCTTGTGCTGCCGCATGCCGTGGATGATCGCTGCGCCATCATGGGGGGCTTCTGGACCGGAACAATCGATCACGGTTGCACGGCGTGGGTCGCCAAGATGCTTTATGACTTTTGGTTGTACGGCGGCGCTGGGGACGATTTTTTGCGGGCTGTCGCGTTTCCATTCATGCGCGGCGCGATGCGCGTTTATGAGAAAATGCTCGACGAGCGAGATGGAACGTATGTGCTGCCGGTCAGTGTATCCCCGGAATATCGCGGTGCGGCGATGAACGCCTGGGGCGCAAACGCAAGCTTTCAACTGGCCGCGGTGCATTGGCTTCTGGAAAAGCTGCACGATGCCGCCGCACGCCTCGACATCACGCCTGAGCCGCAGTGGGCAAAAATCCAACGGGAACTGCCGCGTGCGACGGTTCAAACGGTCGGCCGGCAGGAGCGCATCGCCCTGTGGGAAGGTACGCCCCAGGAAGAAAGCCATCGCCACCACAGTCATATGGCAGGCATCTATCCATTCGACACCCTGGATATCGCCGACGCCCGCTGGGGCGCGATTTTCCAGACGACGGTGAACCACTGGATTCAGGAGGGGATGGGAATGTGGTCGGGTTGGTGCATGCCGTGGGCGGCCATGCTGCACGCCCGCGCCGGCAATCGTGACATGGCCGAGCTGACATTGGAAATATGGCAGCGCGTGTTCACGAATGAAGGACACGGCACGTTACATGACTGCGAATTTCCCGGTCTGACGCTGCTGGGCGCCGGCCCGCGCGATCGTGGCAAAAAAGAGATCATGCAGATGGACGCCGGCATGGGCGCAACGGCCGCGATTCTGGATTTAATGGCCCACACCCGCCGCGGTGTACTGCACCTGTTTCCCGGCTGCCCGGATCACTGGCGCGATGCGGCGTTCGATGGCATTCGCATCGAGGGGGCGATGCGCATCAGCGCCGCGCGTCGCGGCGGCGTCGTCAAGGATTTGAAGGTGGTTCCCGAGCGAGACTGGACGCTGAAGTTGCAAAATCCATGGCCCGGTGCAGCAACGGTGCTTCGCGGCAACGGCGTGCGGGAGCCCGCTTCGGGCGAGGTACTGGAAATTCGCGTCAACGCGGGCGAGACGATCGCGATTGAAGACGCAAATGCTTAGCTGGGTTCGCCGGTTTGCCCCGACCGCCGGCGATTGAAACTTTGCATCGCTGTGGACAGGGTCTCCAGCATTCGCGGCGCCTGTTGGGCCGAGATATACACGCGCGACGAGACGCTGGCGGTCGGATAAAATCGTGTGATGAAATCGAAGAAAAAGTCGCTGGCCGAATGTCCGATCATCACTGTGTTGGCGTAGACGCCGCTGAGCATTTCCTCGGGCAGTTTGAGATCTTCGTATAGTTCCTGAATGCTCGGCCGGCGCTGTGTGCTCGGGCGCGGCAGCGGCTGCGGCGGCCCGAAACTCGCTTCGAACCGCGCGAGGTTTTCGCGCAATGCTATGACAAACTGATCCATCACCCGCGGTGCGAGCACAACCCGGGCGCCGATGCGGGCCGGCCGTTGCAGGCTCTGCATGAAATCGAGAACGAACTCATCCGGGCTGTCCAGCACAATGACGCCCGTTGCGAACACGCCGGTGCTGATGCGGTCGATCACGCGGGCGCTCAGCGGAGTATGCTGAAACTGCTGTGAAAACGCCCCGCCGTCAGGCCCGCTATTAAAGGGCGAGCCACCCTGATCGTCTCGTGGTGAGTCTACATTGTCGTCGGCCATCGCTGGCGTTTTACGCGCAAGCGGGGAACTTGCCAAGCCGAAGTCCCACTTGGGGCGCATTGGAACTTCGTTCATCGTTGATTGAGGCATCGAACGCCAACACCGGCGAAAATCCGCATGACCACGCTCGGCACGTTTTTTCCAGACGCAACAGAATCGATCCGGCGGCAATAGCCAAGCCGGTTCGAGACGCATGAACGTATTGCAGCGCGCTCTGTATTGAAGCGGATCGCGCTGTCTCCAGGGTCATTGTTTTCATGCGATGGTCGCTACAATACTCCGTCATGAGTCTGTTCTACGCGGTGGCGCCGATTCTAATTGCCGTTGGACTACTTGTCGGTGACAGCGCAGCGGCACAAAGCAGCGTGGAGGCTGGCCGAGCTGCCACGCGCCCGGTCGGCGGAACGCTCGGGCCGCTGGTTGTTTGCCGTGAGAATCCGCGCTATTTCGCGACAGCCGATGGACGGGTGATTTACCTGACCGGATCGCATACCTGGGCTGTGCGGCAGGAGCGCGGGTTCGAATCGGTTTCATCGGATTTTGACTATCCCGCCTTTTTGCAATTCCTCGCCGATCATCACCATAATTTTCTGCGGCTTTGGGCGTGGGAGCATGCCCAGTGGATGCAATTCGTTCCGGCCGACAAGGCGATCCGCTATGCCCCACTGCCCTGGGCCAGAACCGGACCGGGTATGGCGCGCGATGCGAAGCCGAAGTTTGATCTATCGAAATTTGACGAGGCCTATTTCAAGCGGCTGCGCGAACGTGTGGAGATGGCAGACCAGAAGGGAATCTATGTTGACGTGATGTTCTTCCAGGGGTTCAGCGTCGAGCAGAAGCAGAACAAGGTAAAGGGCGTCGATCCAAAGATCGGCAACCCCTGGGACGGGCACCCATTTCATCGGGACAACAATATCAATGGCATCGACGGCGATCCCAACAAAACCGGCCAGGGCCTTGCAACGCATGCGCTGGCGATACCGGCGGTGACGCACCTGCAGGAGGCATACGTTGCGCACACCATCGATGCACTGGCGGGTCTTGAGAACGTAGTCTGGGAGATCGGCAACGAATGTCACACTGAATCGGTCGAGTGGCAATATCACATGATCCGGTACGTGCGAAATTACGAGGCGTCGAAAAAGCAGAGACATTTGATTGGAATGACCGGTGCGCCAATTGAATTAAAGGAATTGCTCGCAAGCCCGGCGGACTGGATTTCCCCCCATGTGAACAAGCTCGGCTATCTAAAGCTGTCGCTGGCGGATGGGAAAAAAGTTACGGTCGTCGATTCGGATCATGGCGATCCGTGGCGCAGCGATCCGACCCGTCCGTGGCGGTGCCTGCTGCTGGGGTATCAATTCATTTTGATGGACCCCTACATGGACGTGCGAATTGGCGAGCCGAAAGAGCCCGATCCGGAATATGAGGCTGAGCGGCAGGCGATGGGAGCGGCGCGTAGAATGGCCGAACGAATGGATCTTGCCCGAACGACTCCGCAGCCGGGCCTGACCACAACGGGATATTGCCTCGCCGAGAGCGGCTCTGAATACCTTGTATATGCACCCAACGGCGGGCGATTCGAGCTGAAGCTTGCGAAGGGAACCTATCAGGCCCAATGGATCGACCCGCGCACGGGAAACGCGACGGAAGCCGGGAATGTCATTTCTGAAGAGGCGGCGCATGCCTTCACCTCACCGGGCCACGGCGCTGTGGTGTTGTATTTGACGTCGCCCAGATGAACGGTTTTTGACATTCAGGCGAGAGGGCGACTAACAGTGCAACGCAATTTAATCCATGGGAGA
>JBBQCK010000273.1:0-4882 GCA_038318605.1 Tepidisphaerales bacterium
ATGGCATTGTTGATGAACTCCAGCCGATCGAGACTGCCACCAGAAAGTTGGACGCCAAGATCGGCGTTGTTGGCGATCAAGTTCGAATCGAAAACGACGTTGGTCGCGTGGCCGTTGAACCGCACGCCAAAGCCCTGATTGGTGTAAAGCGATGACGCCTGATTCTTCAACGTGCGGGAAAACTCGTTTCCCTTGAAATACATTCGATTCGCGCCGCCCGCTTCGCCCTGAATCTGCGCGCCCCAGGTGCTGGCACCGCGAATAATGTTGCCAGTGAACAGGATTCGATCCTTGGCCCCAGCACCGCTGATTGAAATCCCGATCTTTTCCCCGCCGTCCACAGTGTTGTCGCGGAAAACAACATCAGTTGCATTCACCAGTTCGAGGCCGGCGTATTTGTAGGTTCCGCTCTTGTCGCTGATCGTGTTGCGGCGCACGGCGCTGCCACTGGAGCTGTCCACGCTAAGCCAGTGGTCGATGGTGTTGTCCTCGATGATCGCGTTGGGCGAGCCCTGCACCTCAATGCCGAGGCCCTCGCCGCCGCTTCCGGATGCCGAGTTGTTGCGAATGGTCACGCCGCTGGAGTTTTTGGCGAAGATGCCGCCCCGGCCGGTTGTTGCAACGGTGTTCCGCAGCACCTGATTGTTGTTCGAACCGTTTTCAATACGCACGCCGCTGCCAAATGTCGCGCCGACGCCGATGTTCGTGAAACTGCTGTCGGCGATCGTCGATCCGGTCACATCACCCGAGAAGTAAACGCCCATCGGTCCGAACCCAGCCGTGGGGACAAAGTTGCTCACCGCGAGATGATGCAGATTGATTCCAGATGATTTGTACGCCAACACGCCGCAAAGCGCCTTGGCACTGCGGGCGCCGTCGAGGTTGAGGCCGGATATCTCTACGTTGGAAGTTCCCTGATCGATATTGATGATCGGGTTGAGATTCGCACCCTGCCAACGCAACGTGGTGGCCCCAACGCCCGCGCCGCTTCCTGCGCCGATGATCCGTACGCCAGATTTGGCGGCGACCGAATTATCCAGCAAAAACACTCCGGCCGGCAAAGTGACCGAGCCGCCACTTCCCGCGGCGGCAATGGCCGCATTGATCGCTGCGGAGTCGTTCTTGTTATCGCCAGCAAACGCGCCGTAGTCCGTCACGTTGACATCCGCCGCCTGCGCGAGCGGTGCGATGCCAATCAGTGCTGCCAATGCAATTGATCCACCCGCCAGTGCCAGCGGCGCTCGCCCGAAGTCGCCACACACTCCGCCAAAAAATCTGAATCTAAGCCCGCGCCGCCCCAATCGGCTGGTGTAATCCTGCGGCATGTTTTTCTCCGTCAAAGGTGCGAAACAATGGTGTATTCAAACTTCGCGCGGCCCCCCAGTCTCTACAAACGGTATTATCGTCGTGTTCCGAAGCAAAACGCAACGAATTTCCGCGAAAAAGATGTGAAATGTGATTCCCGGCACGGACGGTCTCGACATTGACCCGCCCCAAACCCTGAGGAATGCCCCAGAAATCAACCGCTGGCCCGGTAATTCATACCCCTGCCCGCTGCTGGCTCGCTGCAAATCACTTGCAACATATAACCGGCGAACGCTCCTACTTCCCATGCCCCAGGTCGTCCATCTCGTCAATGCGCGACATGATATCGCTCACCACTTCCTTCGGCAGTTGCAAAAAGCGCCACTTCGCCTGCACGCGGTACATCCCCTTCGCGTCGGGCATCGCAGGCATTTGCAGATAATTGTGGGAGTCAGCCCACATGTTGCAGGTGTTGTTGCGCCAGGCCGCTTTTCCCTTTTCGACATGAACCAGCGCGATGCCCCTGCCTTCCTTGTCTGGTAGCTGAGCCACATAGCCCCCTTCCTTCACCATCACCTTCTTAAACTTCGAACGATCGTTCGATTCAGGATTCATCCAGAAGCCGACAATTTTAGAGTCATCGCGAAGAAAGACCGTCCGCTCGTGTGTCCAGGCATTTGGCCAGCGTTGGTCGTGAAGTTGCGTCCAGCCAGTTACCCCGACCTGCCAGTTAAACATTTCCACCTTCTCCGTCTGGCCCTTGTCGTCCAGACCCTTGTCGGTCGAGAAGGTAGTGGTGGCATCCCAAACATATCCCAGCACCGGATCGCAGCGCAGGACCATGGCGTAAACGGCCTCTCCGTGCGTCTTGGAATTCCAGGTTTGCGTTACGGTCAAACTGAGCGTTTCGCCGCCGCCGGTGAACTCGTGGCGTAGTGAATCGCCCGTTGCCCGCATGTCCATAAACCATGGATTGGTGGTGATGCGCGTGCCCAGCAAAGTTCCCCACGAGTAATAATCTTTGAACGGGGGCTTTTCGACAGTTCGGGTTGGATCAAAAGTGATCATGTCGAGCTGGGTGCTCGGCGCATCGTAGACGGCAACATATTTATCGCCGTCCTTGATCGTCCAGAACTCCTTTTCGACTGTCTTTGCGTTGTCTTTCAGGACGAAGGTTTCCTTGGCGGCCGAAAATTTCGCATGATGATCGGCGTATCGCGCCGGCGCCTTGATGCGCGCGACGATGGCGTCGATCTCATCAGCACCGCGTGCCGCAGTCGTCCAGAGTGCGCCCGTGCAAAGCAACATCGCCGCCACAATCATCCGCGTTTCGCAAAGCGCCATCGTCGTCCTCCGCTAAATGTGGATGGCAATTATATGCCGCGATCCGGGGCGATCCAACGATTGCTCGAACGGTGCGGCGTTTTACATCGTGAACATGTCAATAAGTGGATCCATCGCCTCTCGCCGCGCCAGCCGCAAGGCGGCCGGCAACCGGGCGCATTTCCTCCAGAACGAAATCGAGGCGCGTTTGCTGAACACGTCGAAATCCAGCGCTTCGATCGCATCGAGTATTCCCGCATAAATCATCGCCATGGCGCACGCCGTCTGACGCGAGCCATCGGGTGCCAGGAAGCCCAGACCCGCGGAGCCAACGCGAAACATTCCCCGCGCCCGCGATATCTCAAATCGCATCAGGGACTTGAAGTCGTCAGTCAACCGGCCGGCAGCCAGATCATCCTCGCTGACGCCGAAGCGATCCATATCTTCGCGCGGCAGGTAAAT
Organism: Tepidisphaerales bacterium; assembly: GCA_038318605.1. GTDB lineage: Bacteria > Planctomycetota > Phycisphaerae > Tepidisphaerales > Tepidisphaeraceae > JBBQCK01. Next base: position 3,091 of record JBBQCK010000273.1, read on the forward strand.
CCTTCCGCGCTCGAGGTCTTCGCGAATGTCTCGCAGGATGTTGGTCAACTGCATCGCATTTCCCATCTGGATTGCGGCCGGCAACGCCGCGCGATCGCTCAGGCCGAAAATCGGACACATCATCAACCCAACCGCTCCGGCGACGCGATTGCAGTAAACCTCGAGATCATTCCAGGTTTGATATCGGTCGACGCACAGATCCATGCGGCATCCGTTCATCAGATCGACGAACCATTGTTTTTCCAGCCGGTATCGCCGAACTGTCGCAGCGAACGCGGCCAGCGCAGGCGCCGCCGCCGCCGACCTATATTCCGGCAGATTGTCTGCCAGATCGGCCGGGGCAAATCGTCCGGCATAGACCACTTCGAGCAGGCGTTCAAACCGAGCGATCGCCCGCTGCGGATCGGCCGGCCCGAAGGCGGATTCGCCCGGGCGATCGGTCGCATCATCCAGCAGTCGGCAGAACGCGTAAACCGCAAATGCCGCCTGTCGCTTGTGGTGGGGAAGGAAGATCGACGCGAAATAAAAACTCCGCGCATGCCGCCGGCAAATATCCTGCGCCGCCTCAAATCCGCGGGATAATCCATCAGAGCTACCCGCCTCCGTTCGATCGCCCATCGTAAGCGAGTGTCCGCGCGAAACGATGAAAACGCAAAGGCCCATACCACAGCCAAATCCCTTTAAATAGATTCTCGGTTTGCATGCGACGCGCGAACCGCTTGTTTGCGGCCTCGGGCGAGAAATGCAGCGGAGCCACACGCCCGCGTCGAATGGAATCCATGAACGCGCATCTTCGACGTATGCCGATTTGATAAGGACAAACCTGGCTGAGGTCGCAAATCATTTTCAAAAGCAGTACCCGCGGATCGGCTTTGCAGCCGTACGGATTCGTCTGCAATGTGGGCGATGTCCTTCGCATCGGCCATGGCAAGATGTGCCGGATCGCGGCGGAAGATGTTTTGCGCGGCAGCGGAAGAGCGGCACGGGGTGAACTCGCGATTGTAGGGTGGGGTGGGAGGGGAGTCAAGTTGCGTGGATGTATTTTGTTAGGGTATGGGTTTTGGGGCTGTTTGGCGCGATTCGTCGCGCCGCCCGACGGAAATGAGTGGGGATCCCGTTGAATTCTCCCCTTGAATTCTCCGCGCAACAGGTTGGGCGGATGTTGCGCGGGCGGCGGGAGGGTCGGGGCGATGCAAGTATGGGTGGCAATGGAACTTGGGGCTTGGGGTCCGGCGGAGGAGGCGGGCGCGACGGCCTGAAAAGTGTTGCACTTTGTCTCATTTTGTTGCGCCGGGTCGCGCGGCGGCAGGGATTTGGGTAGGTTGGAGAAGCTGGGTCGAGGTGATTGAGAGTTACGGGTTAAGGGACGGAAGGGAGAATGTTTCCATCGATTTTCCTGGGTCGGCAATACCCATGTCAATTGCTTTTGCGGGCGACAAATCTGGAGGTCACCTTTTCCGTGTCGAGGAAGATCGAGGACACGATGACGTATCTGGGGAATCAAGATGACGTGGCCGCGCGATGCGCGGATTGTGAAGCGGCGACGGGATGTGTCGAGTACCGAAGTACCGACTGCGGCGCGTCCACTCTTTCGTCTCGCGGCGGATATTTTATCCCGATTTGGGCGGGGTGAGGGGGTTGTGCGTTTAGGACATGGCAAGTCTCATGGGGTTGGGATGCGGGTGCGGAGTTGTTGTGCTCGGATCGCGGGTGGCTAATCGGGGCGGAAGTTGTTTTGCGCGGGCCGGGGAGGGCGGCGCGGGGTGAACCTGCAATTGTATGCAGGGGTGGG
>JBBQCK010000274.1:0-4870 GCA_038318605.1 Tepidisphaerales bacterium
TGAAGAGGAACGCCGCCTTTGCTTCGTCGGCATCACCCGCGCGGAGGAGCAGTTGATCCTGTCACGCGCGGAATATCGCACGGTTCGCGGCCTGCGCGAGCGGACGGCCGCCTCGCGATTTCTGGCGGAGATGCCGCCGGAGGCGCTCGAGGTGATCGACAACAGTGGCACCTCCATTTCTGATCACACGGATATTCAGCGCATGAACGCGGTCGCCGAATCCACGCGCCTTGCAGATGCCTTTCAAGCCGGCCAGCGCGTGCGGCATCCAACTTTTGGTATTGGCCGGATTGTTGCAATCAGCGACATGGGGCAGCACACGCGGGCGGTGGTCGATTTTACGTCGGCCGGCCGACGCAATCTCATTCTGCAATATGCCCGACTCGAACCGGTTCATTGAAAACGCCCAAATTATAGGTCCGACGCCTGGCGGCTATGCATGGGAAAATTGCGCGGGCTGAAGTACCGCGCGCATCGGTTCGATGGCAGAAGGGAGAGAACGCAGTTTTCAGCAGTGAGGGAAGAGGAAATGTCGGAACCTATATCCTGGATCTCAACGGCAACAATTGGCGTGCTGGCAGCCTCGCTGGCGGCGGCGCATGTTCGCATGCTGCTGGCGTGGCATCGCTCCGGGCTGGCGTGCAGTAGTTTGCCGCATTCGCGCGTGGCGCGGCTTGCGTGTTCGATTGCAGGCGTCGGCGCTGGCGGGGCGATGCTGGCGTGGATCAGTCTGCATCTGCAAAGCCCGTGGGTTTTGGCGATGGGGCTGGCGGCGCTGGACATCTGGACATGGCAGCTTGCAACAGAAGTTGGTTCCATCGCGAGGCAGGCCGAAAAGGCGGGCAATCAACTCGATTCGCAAGAAGGTGAATCAGAATCCGCCATTCAGGCACGGATCATTGATGCGCTAAAGGAAGAGCTTTCCGGTCGATCTCGCCAGCTCGTCGAATTGCGATCGACTCTGGAGACATTGAAAAGCGACCCGTCGATGTGCATCGGTACGGCGGATACTTTGCCGGCATCGAAAGCGCCACTCGATTGGGCGGCTTTGGTGGCGCGCTGTGAAGGAGATTCACAGCAGGCGGGCGAGGCGCTGATACATTTTCGCGATCGCTGCGCGCGGCTCACGCAGGCGATGGCCGGTGCCGCCGGCGCGAACGACCCGACCTGCGCCCGCCTCAGTGCGCATGAACTTAAAGGTGCGGCATCACGGGTGGCGGCGCACGATCTCGCGGCCGCTGCCGCGCGGCTGGACGATATTGGCAGCAGCGAATTCGCGACTCAGGTCGAGCGACTCGTCATCGATGTGCGGGCGGAGGTCGATCGGCTTTTTAGTTATTTGAACACGCTGTCGGCCGAAGATTGCCAGCGGCTGACGGAATCGGACTCGGTTGGCCGCGACGAATCGGATGTGACGGCACCGATGGCCGTCATCTCGAATCGCGGAGATCGCACTGCGTCATCGGAAGGAGTTGCTACAGGTTCATCAGGTCTGAAAGCTGGATGCGCGGAGGAAGTGTTGCTCCTCAGCCGCCTGCTGAATCGCCGGCGGCTGAAGGAGGTCGCCTGAACAGCGACCAAGACCGTTCGGTTGGTAGCGGGACATCTTTGAGTTCACTGTCTTCATGGGTATACAGGCGCACTCCCCTTCAAGGAGCGCCTTATGAAGACCGCCGCAGCCTAAGCAGGTCTTGAAAAAAAAAGAAGCCAGCCACTCCGCGCACGCACAAGCCAGAAGGAATGACGCTCGAGGATTGGCAGATCGCCCTTCGCCGCGAGTTGGGGCGAAAGCAGCGATTCAAGCTGCAGAACCTTGAAGAACAGCCAATATGTTCAGAGTTTCAGGTCACCAATCCGATCAGCAAACGTTCTTACCGCGTTTCCATTCGCGGGGCGAACGCGGGGGACAATTTCTGCACATGTCCAGATTTCATGGTCAACACGCTTGGCACCTGCAAGCACATTGAATTTGTGCTGGGGCAGCTCCAGCGCGCGCGGAGATGAAGAAGGGATTTGAGCCACCCTACTCCGAGATTCATCTGCGTTACGGTGCTGAGCGCGAAGTCGGCGTGCGGCGCGGTCGCGATTGCCCCGACACCAATTGGCGCACCGTTCAGCGCAGGTTCAAGAAAGGCGCGTGCTTCGGCACGACTCCATTCATTGCTTTGATATATCGCTGGACCGGCGGCGTGAAGGCGGGCACGAGGTCCGTGTCCATGATGATGCCGTGGCATTTGTCGCTCAATTGCGCGATCGGGCATCGCTGCGCTCGCGTATTGAAAAGCGATTCGGCAACGGGAATTCTGACCGGCAGTTCAAGCACTTGCTGCGGGGCAAACTCTTTCTGTACCAGCGGCGCGGTGCGGTTTTCCTTGCCAGAGCCGGCCGGTCGCTGCTGGCGGATGACATGGGGCTCGGCAAAACGATCCAATCGCTGGCCGCGGCGGAAATGCTGGCGCAGGTCGGGGAGGTCCAGCGCGTGCTGATTGTCACGCTTACTTCGATCAAGCATCAATGGAAGCAGGAGATCGAGCGATTCACCAACCGATCGGCTCAGGTCATCGAAGGAATGACGGCGGCCCGGCGTAGCGCCTATCGCGAGGATTCGTTTTTCAAGATCACCAACTATCCGGTGCTTCATCGCGACGTCGAGGCGATTGAGCAGTGGGCGCCGGATCTGATCATTCTCGACGAGGCTCAGCGCATCAAAAACTGGAAGACGCGGACCGCCCAGACGGTCAAGGTGCTGCCATCGCAGCATGCGATCGTGCTCACCGGCACGCCGCTGGAAAATCGGATGGAAGAGCTTCATTCCATCGTCGAATTCGTGGATCGATATCGGCTGGGCCCGATGTTCCGCTTCATGCACGAGCATCAACAGTCCGATGAGGCGGGAAAGCTCGTGGGCTACACCAAACTGGGCGAGATCACCCGCACGCTTGAGCCGATCCTGCTTCGGCGCACCAAATCGCAGGTGCTGGCGGAGCTTCCTGAGCGGCTGGAAAAGTATTTGCTGCTTCCGATGACGCCGCAGCAGATGGCCTATCACGAGGAAAACCGCGAATTGGTGGCGCTGATCGTCGCAAAATGGCGGAGATTCCGGCGACTGACGGATGCCGACCAGAAGCGTTTGCAGATGGCGCTGCAGAACATGCGCATGAGCTGCAACAGCACCTATCTGCTTGATCAGGACACTGAATTTGGATGCAAACCTGACGAGGTGGTCAACAACCTTATGGAGCTTCTGGAAGACCGCGATGCGAAGGTCGTCGTGTTCAGCCAGTGGATCCGCTCGCACGAGTTGCTGCAGCGCCGTCTGCAGGATCGGAAATGCGAGCATGTCATGTTCCACGGAAGCGTTCCCGGCCCGAAGCGAAAGGATTTGATTGAGCGATTTCGCAACGAAGCGAAATGCCGCGTGTTCCTGAGCACAGACGCTGGCGGCGTCGGATTGAATTTGCAGAACGCGTCGGCGGTTTTAAATATGGATCAGCCCTGGAATCCCGCGGTCATCGAGCAGCGTATCGGCCGAGTGCATCGTATGGGCCAGAGTCGCCCGGTGAACGTGGTGCATTTTGTTTCCGAAGGAACAATCGAACATGGGATGCTGGACGTGCTGCGATTCAAGAAGTCGCTTTTTGCAGGCGTTCTCGATGGCGGCGAGGATTCGGTCTTCCTGGGCGGCACGCGGTTGAAGAAGTTCATGGATTCGGTCGAACAGGCGACCGGATCGGTGCCGGCCGCCCCGCCGGCGTCGGAGGCATCCACATCAGAGTTGATCGACAACGCCGAGCCGCCGACCGACGCGCCGGCGGTCGATGGCGATCCAGAGCATGCCGACCCATCGCGCCCCGGCGTCGATCTGATGAGTCAGATTGTTGAACTCGGGCAGGCGCTGATCGGCGGCTTCTCGCAGGCGGCCAGCGCTATGCAATCGCCGCAAGCCGGTGGGCCAAAGTCGTCGCCGAGCCACGCTTGGTCGGTCGAGCGAGACGACCGCACCGGAACGCCCATGCTCAAATTGCCCATGCCGTCGCCGGAAACAATGGCGAAGGCGGCCGATCTGCTCCAGGCAATTCTTGGCGCGATGAAGCCGCCCACGCGGTGAGTCGAGAAAATATCCCGTTGCCGCGCGCACCGGCGGGCTATACAGTCCGCGCGGCTCGGCGCCGCGGGCGCTGATCGATTTCGGCTGCACGCACTCTTATTTCGACCATGTTTCACCTGATCGCCAATGCCGCAAACGCGCCCCTTGTCTCGATCGATTCGGCCATAGCGCTGCTGACGCTGACGGCGATGGAGATCGTTCTTGGCATCGACAACGTCGTGTTCATCGCGATTCTCGTTGGCCGGCTTCCGGGCAATCAGCGGGACAAAGCGCGCCGGCTGGGACTGGGGCTTGCGATGGGAATTCGCATCCTGCTGCTGTTGACGATTTCGTGGGTCATGGGGTTGACCGCGCCGATTTTCTCCCTGCCGAAAGTCGCCGGCCTTAGCGAGGCGGTGCGCGACATCAGTGGCCGGGACATCATTCTGATTGTCGGTGGCCTGTTTCTGATGGCCAAGGCGACATTCGAAATACATGAGAAGATCGAGGGAGAGGATCAAGGTGCGAGCGCGACCGCCGGTCGGCCGCGCGCGGTCTCGGCGTTTGGGAAAATCATCGTGCAGATTCTTTTGCTTGACGTTGTATTTTCGCTCGATAGCGTCATCACCGCGGTGGGGATGAGCAATCAGATCGCGATCATGATCGCGGCCGTGGTGATCGCGGTGGGCGTAATGCTGGTCTTTGCCGGCGCTGTCAGCGGGTTTGTCGAGAAACATCCGACGATCAAAATGCTGGCGCTTTCATTTCTGATTTTGATTGGCG
>JBBQCK010000275.1:0-4870 GCA_038318605.1 Tepidisphaerales bacterium
ATGGCACGGTGGCGCCTTTTGGCAAAGCGCGCACGGCGAATTTGCAAATCAGCGCCGATGGAATTCACCCGCAGGCAATCGAGGGATACCTGAAGTCGTCCGGACTTGAAGCAACCTCGGTGGCCGGAACGTTTGAATGCAGTGTATGGCTGGCCGCAATGCTGGATGCACCGGCCGGCCCGACTTTCGATGCGAAAATATGGAACGTTCGGTTTGCTGACGAAAACAGGACGCTGCTGGGTCTCAACCTCGCATCGATCGACGGACTGACGCTCGCCAGCGATGGCATCACTGTCGCGGCGGTCGAAGGCGATGGCCCGGTCATACCGATCCACCGCGAGGTGGACCGATCATTGTATTTAATGGGATTGCGCTATAAGCAGCCGGCGAAGGTCGGCGAACCGCCTGTGCCTGCGGCGATGGAGCGAGCACCAGGGCAACGCCGCTCGGAGCAAATGGCCTTTGTCGTGCCAGCGACGAACTTGGACGCGGCCGCAGCAACCAGCGTTCCATCGCCCTCCGCGGCCGGCGCAGGAAGTTCCGCCATTCCCTGGCCGCTTCCCGATATCGCCATTGGAAGGCTCGACTGGAAAGGTGTTCAACTCGATCTGATCGACGATGCCATGGACGGCGCGCACGCGCGGATCGCCGATGCAGGCATGACATTGCGTGACGTGCGGTTTCAGCCATCGTCGCCCCGGCCGACCACGATGCCAGGCACAATCCACGGCTGGATTAAAGCGCCGGGAATCGTGGAGGATGCGCATGTTGACGGTACGGTTCGCGATGATGCAACAGGGATTGCGGTCGAACTGACGCTTGCCGCCAGCGGCGTTTCAGGAAAGTCGCTGGCGGGATATCTCCGGCCTGTCGGCGTCGAATCTGCGCTGGACAACGGCACGGCGAGCATGCATCTCACGATCACCGGCGGGCGCGACCATGGCGCGCTCGCGGGCAGCGTATCGGTGGATACGGTCTATCTCAAAGACCATGCGGGCAAGCAGACTTGGTTCAGCCTCGACGGGTTCGCCGTCAATAATGCGCGAATGGACGAATCCGGCTGGTCGATCGGCGCAATCAACATCACGAGGCCATATCTGGCCGCGAGGCGCGAAAAGTCCGGCGACATTGCAATTGCAGGCGTGCGGTTGCTGGACGCGGGCGCGCCGGCGCCGGCACAACCCGGAGCCGCGCGGATCATGGCGTCGAGATTTGAGAGCTCGGATTCGCTTGCATGGCGCGACGACGTGGCCGATGTTTGGGACGGGAATAAGGCGGCGCTTGCAGACTTGATCGATAAGACCGCGACCGTCGCCACCCGCAGTGTACTGCCCCATATGCCACAGGTGGTGTTGACGGCGTTTAACCTTCGGGACGCCATGTTTGCGTGGTCGGATGAACACCTCGAAAAGCCTCTCGCCGCGTCGCTGAGTGTGTCGGGCGAAGCGCATGGCGTTGCGATCGGCAGCAAGACTGGCCCGGCCGATTTCCACTTCCGCGGCGCCAGCGAAGGCTCAATGGATTCATTCAAAATTGATGGGGCGTTGTCGCTCGATCCGGCCGCGCCCCATTTGAACCTGGCCGCGTCTGTACATGGCCTGCGGGCCGATGCGCTGGCGTCCTATCTGCCGCCGAATGTAAAAAGCAGCCTGACAGCCGGAGAGTTTCGCGTTGCGTTGACGGCGCGGGCCGGCCTGAATGCCACCGGAGGATACACCTGGCGACTGGACGTCACCGACCTTGATTACCGCGATAAGGGCGACAAGGAGTCTTTGTTTTCGTTTGACGGCATCACGGTCGATGTCCCGCGTCTGGATGTCGATGGGAAAGTGGTCACGATCGGCGAGGTCGCCGTGCGGAACCTCGACGCGCGCACGGCGCGCGGCGCGGACGGGGCGATGGAACTGATGGGATTTCGCATACTGCCTGCGTCGGCCGCTCCAGCCTCAACGCCCTTGGCAGAACCGACCGCCGCGGCGGCCATGACGTGGGACGGATTCAGCGTCGATCAATTGCCAGCCGTTCCGGTCTCTTTGACGAAAGCCGTTGCCGCAGGTCAACAGATGGAAACCGCGTCTTCGCCCGAAATAAGAATCGTCCGCAAGCGCACGTTTCCGCGCATCACGTTGGACTCGGGCAAGCTCGCGCTGCACATTCGCCGCCTTTCGTTCATAGACCGTTCGGCCGTCGATGCAATTCCGGCCATTGTGCAGGATGTGCGGCTGGTCAACAGTGAGCCCATCGCGCTCCTTGGATCGAACGCCGAAGAAAATCCGCCGATCCGGCTGCGCGCAACGGGTGGTGTGAATCCCTTCGTCGATGGATTTTTGCTCGACCTTGCGGCCTCGCCTTTTCAAAAGCAGATGCGTCTCGGCGCAAGGCTCGACGTATGGGGCATTCATGGATCGACAATCACGAATGTCGTTCCATCATTGCGGCCAAAGCTTGACGGATCGGGCCTGAAATATGGCAAATTCACTTTGCAGTTCGATGGCACCGCGGAAATCGACGGCCGACAGGATGCGCTGGACTTCAATCCGCAACATGGGATCAAGGCCGAAGCCGATCTGAGAGAGATTTATTTCAAGGACGGCGACGCCGGGCCGATTTTGCTTGGCCTGGAAGAGATGCGTGCCGAAGGGATGTTGATTCTGCCGGCGAAGAAATCGATTCGGATGAAGTCGGTTGATCTGACGACGCCCATGGGCCGCGCGACGCGCGTAGCGGATGGTTTCAATGCACTCGGGCTGCATTTGAAAATGCCGGCGGAAGCGCCTGGCGGCTCTTCGCCGGCCGCGCCGACCGTCGCTGCGGCGACAAAGCAAGATGAAGCCGCCAAAGCCGAGCCGTTCGCGGGATCGGCGCCGTCGGCCGCACCAGCGCCGCGCGCTTCGGCCATGCCACAACCAGCCGCTGATGTCGGCGGGGCCTCGTCGCCACACCCTGAGGAAAAGTTTGAGATTGCAATCGACAAATTCACCGTCTCCGGAATCGACTTTCTCATCGAAGATCGCTCGGCCGATCCGCCGGCAATTATTCCACTTACCGGTCTGGACCTGGACGTGCGCGATCTGACGACCCGCGCACTTACAGAAGAGCGCAGCATTCGATTCAGTCTGCTCGTGAATGCCGGTAAGGTTCCACTGCCGGCCCGGCCAAAGGGCGGTTTGATCCCGGGCGCAGTTGGCGATGCGATGAATCTGCTGGGCGGGAAAAAGGTTGAGCAAACGCCGCCCATGGAAGATCGCGAGGTCTTTTCGCAGATCGCGGCGTCCGGCCGGCTTAGCCTATATCCGCAGCCGCGCGGGATCGTGAAATCGTCGATCTCCGGCTTCGAAATGACGAGCATCCGCGGCCCGGCGGCGCAGAAATCAGTCACCATCGGCAGCGGTGTCTTCGACAACAGCACCGAAATTCGCTTCACGGGCGACGGCTCCTACATCATCCGCACTGAGGCGGCCGTGACCGATCTGAAGGTCAGCGAGCCGCCCAATGGCCCGATTGTGCGCTATCTGCATCTGACTGTTCCGCTCGACGCCGCGATATTCGCACTGGAGGATGCCACCGGAGCCATTACCGTTCCGCTGAACGTGCAGATCGAACGTGGCACGATTTCCAAGTCGCAGGTCATGGGTCAGGTCATTGGCGCACTGAACGTCATCATCGTAAAGGCCATTGTGAACGCCCCCGTCAAGGCGGTCGGCAAAGTACAGGACCTGGTCGGTGTTGGCGATGTCATCGGCAGTGCGACCGGCGGCATTCCCATCATTGGCGCGCTGCTGGGTGGTTCCAAGTTTGATGCGACACCGGCAACCGTCGTTTTTGACCCCGCGGATACCCATCTGTCTCCCGAGGCAATGAAGATCGCGAAATCGCTGGCGGAGCGACTGGCGGGCAATGACGATGTTCAGATCGCGCTCAAGGCCGAACTCGGTGCGGCGGATGTCGAACGGGCCGGGATTCTTGCCAATCCATCGCCCGATGAGACGCTCGTGCTGGCGACGCGGATCCGGAAGAACCGCCAGGATCTGGTCATTCGTCGTGGCGAATTGGCAGCGCAAGCCCGTGTGGAACTGGCGTCCGCCCCGGCCGATCAATCGGCGACAACGATCGAACGCCTTCGCGAAGTGGATCGGCAGATTGCCAGCGCCGACGATGCACTCGATCGGCTTTACGATATGCTGCGCCCCGGCGCCGACCGCCAGGCCGGCCGGCGAACGCGTGCTGCCTGCATCACCATCGGTGACGCGCGGCTGGAGGCGCTGCGAGAAGCAATCGTCAAATTTGCCGGCCCGGCGTCGGCGGCGCGCGTGCAGGTCAATCGTGCGCAGTTCTCCGCCGGCGACGCGATTCAGGGTGTCGTCAATGCGACATGGGTTGCGCCGGCCGGAAAGAAAAAATGAACGTCGCTTTCCTGGCGGGCGTGCCCGCGACCCGTCGGTTAAAAATATGTCCGGGAATGTTTTGCGCTCCGTAACGGTTGTCACATCAGACCTGAAAGGACACGCGCACCATGAATAAAATTAAAGAATGTGGACTGACGTTTGCCAAAATCGCGGGATATTTACAGTCGCCCGTGCTGCTGATTGTGCGCCTGGCGTGGGGCTGGGAGATGTTTGTCGCCGGCAAAGCGCACCTTGGGAACATCTCTGGTTTTGCAGAGTTTCTAACGGAATTGCACGTGCCGATGCCCACGTTCAGCGCCTATATGGCCGGCGGAACGGAAATGATTGGCGGATTGCTTCTGATGGCCGGACTCTTTTCGCGGCTTGCGGCAATTCCTGTCGCGTTTAATTTTCTTGTGGCAATTCTCACGGCTGGCCGGGAAAACGTGGAAAAGGTTTTCCATCAAAACCCATCGCACATTATC
>JBBQCK010000276.1:0-4845 GCA_038318605.1 Tepidisphaerales bacterium
GATTGCTTATAACATCGAAGAATTCGAGGAAATCGTCCAGCGCGGCATTGATGCATCACCGGTCGGCGAAGTGTTGATCGAGCAATCCGTCATCGGCTGGAAAGAGTTTGAGATGGAGGTTGTCCGCGATCGCAAGGACAACTGCATCATCATCTGCTCCATTGAAAACCTCGACCCAATGGGCGTTCACACCGGCGATTCAATCACCGTTGCACCGATCCAGACGCTCAGCGACAAGGAGTATCAGCGCATGCGCGACGCCAGCTTCGCGGTCATCCGCGCGGTTGGCGTTGAAACGGGCGGTAGCAACATTCAGTTTGCCATCGACCCCGACAACGGCGACATGGTCGTCGTCGAAATGAACCCGCGTGTTAGCCGCAGCAGCGCCTTGGCGAGCAAGGCAACCGGCTACCCGATCGCAAAGCTGGCCGCCAAGCTCGCAATTGGATACACGCTGGACGAACTGCCCAATTACATCACCAGTCGCAAAGGAACCGGCGACAAGTGGGAGCTTTACACCAGCGCCTGTTTCGAGCCGACAATCGACTACTGCGTGGTGAAGATTCCGCGCTGGACTTTTGAAAAATTCCCCGACGCCGACGAAACGCTGACAACGCAGATGAAAAGCGTCGGCGAAGCGATGTCCATTGGCCGAACATTCAGGGAAGCGCTGCAAAAGGGCATTCGCTCGATGGAGATCAAGCGCGCAGGATTCGGCCTCGATCGTTATGACAAATGGCTGCGAGCCGGCCGCTCAGGCGCATCTGTTCTTGCTGCGTCACCTTCGCGCCTCGAAGACATCGGCACCAGCCGCGATCCCGACAAGACGCTTCAGGGAGAATCCGCCGACGCCGAGTGGCCGATCTCCGAAGCAAGGCTTTTGCGCAAGCTGAGTGTGCCCAGCCACGGGCGGCTCTATTTCATCCGATATGCCCTGAAGCTCAACTGGACGATTGAGCGCATTCATCAGTTGACCAATATCGATCCATGGTTTTTAGCGCAAATGAAGGCACTGACCGATCTCGAAGGACAACTTGCGAATTTATCGCTCCTTGGCGATTCGCCAGATGCGTCTTCGCGCCAGTTGCTCCTGACTGCCAAGCAGAATGGCTACAGCGACCTGCAACTCGCAACGCTCTGCGGCTGCGACGAATCGGCCATGCGCCATTGGCGCATCAATGCCGGCGTCCGGCCGGTCTACAAATTGGTTGACACCTGCGCCGCCGAGTTCGAAGCCTCCACGCCGTACTACTATTCGACCTACGAATCGCCTTTCTCGATCAATGGCCAACCTGTCTTGGAGGACGAAATCCGCCTGACGGACAAGCCCAAAGTGATCATCATCGGCGGCGGGCCAAATCGCATCGGCCAGGGAATCGAGTTCGACTATTGCTGCGTGCAGGCGGCCTTTGCCATGCGCGATCTGGAGCTTGAATCCGTGATGATCAATTCCAATCCGGAAACGGTCAGCACCGATTACGACACATCCGATCTGCTCTTCTTTGAACCGCTGACGGCCGAAGATGTGCTCAACGTGTGCGAGCGGCTGAACGGCCGGCCGTTCTCAGAAAAAGGTGGTTTGGTAAAAGGCGTAATCGTCCAGTATGGCGGCCAGACGCCGCTGAGCCTCGCGCGCGGCCTCCAGGAAGCCGGCGTGCCGATTCTGGGCACCACGGTCGATTCCATCGACGCCGCAGGAGATCGCGAACAATTCCGTGATCTCGTGCAAAAGCTTGGCCTGCTGCAACCGGCCAACGGCATCGCCCGTAACATCGCCGAGGCGCGCCGCATCGCATCCAATATCGAATATCCCGTGCTCGTCCGCCCCTCGTTTGTTTTGGGCGGCCGCGCAATGGAGATCGTATTCGACGAGGCCCAACTCAATTATTACATGGCCAACGCCCTTGAGGCCGCAGTCGGCCCGGTCTCGGATTCACCGATCCTCATCGACAAATTTCTCGACAACGCCACCGAGGTTGACGTGGACTGCATGGCCGATTTCGATCCTACCGGCGATACCCACGAAGGAGAGGCAATCGTTATCGGCGTCATGGAACACATTGAGGAAGCGGGCATTCATTCCGGCGACTCTGCCTGCGCGCTCCCGCCATTTTCGCTCGAGCCGGCGATGGTGGATCGCCTGAAGGACCAAGCCAGGTCCCTGGCGAAAGCGCTGCGCGTTCGCGGGTTGATGAATGTCCAGTTTGCGATCAAGGACGACCAGATTTATCTCATTGAGGTCAATCCACGAGCAAGCCGCACGGTTCCCTTTGTTTCCAAGGCATCCGGCATCGCCTGGGCGCGCATCGCCGCCAAGGTCATGGCCGGCAGGAGTATCGCCCAACTTGGCGTGCGCGAGCCCGCGCCGCCAAAACACATCAGCGTCAAGGAAGTGGTTTTTCCATTTTCAAAGTTTCACGGTGTGGATGTCGTGCTCGGGCCGGAAATGCGATCGACCGGCGAAGTCATGGGGATCGACGAGACGTTTGAGGATGCATTCCTCAAAAGTCAGATCGCGGCCGGCACGAATCTGCCACGCTCCGGAACGGTCTTTATCTCCGTCCGCCAGGCAGACAAGGAGGCCGTAGTGCCGCTCGCCCGCAATTTTGCCGAAATGGGGTTCAAGATCATTTCCTCCAGTGGGACGTGGAAAGCACTGAACGCCGATGGGGTGCAGGCGACATTGATTCCAAAGCTGAGCGAAGGCCGGCCCAACATTCAGGACCTCATCAAGAATGCCGAGGTTCAATTGATCGTCAATACGCCGACCCGCAAAGGGCCGCAGACCGACGAAGGCCGAATCCGCTCCCTTGCTGTCGTTTACAGGATTCCGATGATCACCACGCTGACGGGCGCAACTGCCGCCACCCGGGCAATCAAATCGTTGCAGCGCGCCGACTGGAAAGTGCGCCCGCTGCAGGAATACGGCAAGCCGTGAGCATCATAAAAAAGCCGGCGAAAATTTGTCCAGATTGTGGAGTTCTCTCCGGCTGATGCCATATAATCGCTCCGTTAAACCGGCCCGACGCAGGGTGCCGCAGGTCTGCGATGCTCGTGGATTATTTATCCTGAAGAAATAGCGTACGTCTGGTTGCACTATGGATCGACGGTCGGATCGAAAGGGGCATCAATGCTGAAAATGAATCCGACATGGAAGTTCGGCCTGTCCGTGGTTTTCTGCACCTGCTTGGCTTTCAATGTTGCCGGTGAGGTGATCGTACTGAAAGACGGCACGCGCCTTGAAGGAACTGTGATCCCCCGAGGCGATGGCTATTGGATCAAAATGTCCAGCGGCCAGACACGCACTGTATCGGCCAGTGATGTCGCATCCATTGGCGACGGAAAAAAAGGTGCGGCATCCTCCGGTGCCGAACCAGGTGGCACAACGCCGCACACCGAGGCCAAACCCGGCGGAAGTGCAACCTTTCGCTCGACGCGCTCCCGCGCGGACACGGCCGTAGCGCCTGTCGCTGCCATCGCCCTCTGGCAAAAATTTGTCGAGGCCAATCCCTCGTCTGAAGATCGCACACTGGCCGAGCAAGAACTGGCTCGCTGGCAGGAACTCGCCGACGGCAACGCCGAGCGCATCAATGGCAAATGGGTATCGGGAAAGGAACGCGACGAGCTGCTCAAAAAGGTCGGCGCGATTAACGATGAGGCCGTGGCCCTGCTGCGCGCCAACAAAACACTTCAGGCCTTAAAGCGCTTCGAGGATGGCGCAAAGATTTATCCGAATTCCTACCCGCTGAATTTCCAACTCGGTCGGGTTTACATGTCGTCGGGCAACATTGAAAAATCGTTCGACTATTTCGATCGCTGCGTACGCCTGCGCCCCGAGGCGCCTGAGGCATTGAGCAACCTGGCGTTGGTGCTTTACGCCAAGGAGTTTCAGGAACGCGCCATTTTGCTCTTGTTCAAGGCGGCGCAGATTTCCGATAGCGAGCCACTGGCACGTAACTTCGTGAAGGCAATAGCCGATCTGCCCGAAGGCATGCGAAAAAACACCCGCATCAAGCCCGCGATGGACGCCGCAGCGCTCTTGGCGTCCAAATACAACATTCCGTTAACCGGTAAATGGGACTGGGTCGTTCTGGCCGCCCGCCCCGAAGCACTTGGCGCCGATCAGGCGGTGCGTGCGATGTCGTACGGTACCGGATTTGTCATTCGCGAAGACGGCCTCATTCTCACCAATCGCCACGTTGTCGGCGACAAGCCCCCCGAGGCGCTGCTCGTTGTGCTAGACGGCAATGTGCGGCGGGCCGCAGACGTGGTGAGCATCGACAATGAGCAGGATCTGGCGCTGATCCGCATCCGCACCGACGCCAAGCTGCCGACGGTCGGCTTTTCCGCCACTGATACACCGGCGGCCGGTGCCGCATGTTTCGCCATTGGCTTCCCCCTTCCCGATCGCATGGGCACCACACTGAAGGTGACGCAGGGAATCGTCTCGGGCAACAACGCCGCGTCAGCCGCCGACGTCGTCATTGACGCGAAGGTCAATCCCGGAAACAGCGGCGGGCCCCTTCTGGACAAACATGGCAGCGTCATCGGCATCGTCACGATGAAAAGCCGCACGACGGAATTTGAGGACAGTTACGGCATGGCAATCAGCGCCGGCCATATCCGCGAATTTCTCGCCAAAAACAAGATCGACCTCGCCGCCGGCCCGGCCACCGCCGCAACGCAGACTCTCGACGCCGAAGCCGTAACCGCGCACGTGCGCAGCGCGGTAGTATCCGTCATCGCCACCCGCACCGCCCCACAAAACCCCTGACCGACGCATAAAGTTGGGCGTGCCAAACTTGTCGGATCGCCTGCGCCTCTCGCGATTCCGCGCAGCTTTTT
>JBBQCK010000277.1:0-4844 GCA_038318605.1 Tepidisphaerales bacterium
ATTCCGGAGGAGTGGCTGAAAAAATATGGTCTGCTGGCGAATCTTGGAACGGCCGAGGACGACCACCTCCGATTCGGCAAATCGCAGGTCGGCGTGCTGGATGCACTGCTGTTGCAGCAGGGGGAGGCGAATGTGGATGCCGTCTTCGCCGACGCGCGGCGGCGTCTGCGCGAATTTGGCGGTGTCGGTCCTATCGATCCGCCAGCGCGATTTATAGGCACGCTGCGCGAATATCAGCGCGAAGGCCTCGGTTGGATGAAATTTCTTCAGGAATTCGGCTTCGGCGGATGTCTTGCGGATGACATGGGCCTTGGAAAAACCGTGCAGGTGCTGGCGATGCTGGCGGCGCGCCGTGGCATTGATCCAAACCACAACGGCTTCACCTCGCCGGCAACCTTTAACGGCGATGGCAAGCCAGCGGCGGAGATTGTGAACGATGCAGCCGCCGCGGCCGGCGGTGGCGATGTGGACCGCAACGGACCGGCGACAACCGGCGCAGCGATAGCCGGCTCACCGCCGAGCGGTTCGGATATAACTCATGCGGCGCCAAGCAGTGCAGCGAGCGGTACATTAAAAACGGCGCTGGTCGTCGTGCCGCGCTCGCTTGTGTTCAACTGGAAAGCCGAATGTGCCAAGTTCACGCCGTGGTTGCGCGTGGTCGATCATACCGGCCTGACACGCGCGCGGACGCCGGAAGGCATCGCCCAGACGATGGCGGGCGCGGACCTCGTTCTGACGACATACGGCACGCTGCGCCGCGATGTGCCTTCCATGCAGGACATCCGATTCGATTATGTGATTCTGGATGAGGCGCAGGCGATCAAGAACGCCGCAAGCGAGTCGGCCAAGGCAACCCGGCTGCTTAACGCCGATAATCGACTTGCGCTGTCTGGCACGCCGGTGCAAAACCATCTGGGTGAATTGTGGAGCCTGTTCGAATTTTTGAATCCTGGCATGCTCGGGGCGGCGTCGATCTTCAACGCTGCGGGCGGCGGAAAGACAGAGGACGCGGGCGTGCGCGAACTTTTGGTGCGGGCGCTCAAGCCGTTCATCCTTCGTCGCACGAAGGAACAGGTGGCGCGCGATCTGCCGCCGCGTGTCGAACAGACGATCTACTGTGAGATGGAAGAGCAGCAGCGCAAGCTCTACGACGAGCTTCGCATCCATTATCGTCAGAGCCTCATGGGGCTGGTCGGCTCGAAGGGACTTGCGAAATCCAAGATACAGATTCTCGAAGCGCTGCTGCGGCTGCGTCAGGCGGCGTGTCATCCGGGCTTGGTCGACAAACAGCGCAAGGGAGAAACCAGCGCCAAGCTCGAAGCGATCCTGCCGCAGATCATCGAAGTACTCGATGGCGGCCACAAGGCGCTGGTCTTTTCGCAGTTCACCAGTTTCCTTGCAATTTTGAGAGATCGTCTCGACAAGGAAAATATTCCCTACGAATACCTCGACGGCAAGACGCGCGACCGCGCTGCGCGAGTGCAGCATTTTCAGGAGGACAAGGAGTGCAAGCTGTTTTTAATCAGCCTGAAGGCGGGCGGGCTGGGGCTAAATCTCACGGCCGCCGAGTATGTGTTCTTACTCGATCCGTGGTGGAACCCGGCCATTGAGGCGCAGGCAATAGACCGCGCGCATCGCATCGGCCAGACGCAGCAGGTGTTCGCCTATCGCCTTATCGCGCGCGACACGGTTGAGGAAAAAATCCTGCAGTTGCAGGACAGCAAGCGCCAACTCGCCGACAGCATCATCAAGGCGGACGCTGGCCTGCTGAAGACATTGAGCCGGGAAGATCTCGAGTTGCTGCTTGGATGAGCGCAACGCCCAGGCGCTGCAAACAACGGGCGGTGGTCAGAGTAGAGTATGGATGGCGGGGCCGCCTGACCGGCGCGCCTGCCAACGAACGTTTTACAATCTGCGGAGGCAATAATGGCATCAAACAAAACCGGGCACAAATCGATCTGCCGGCTACTTTCCCTGGCCGCGGCGGCGTCGGTGTCGATATCTGTCTCGACCGCAGCCCGAGGTGCGGCCGACGGTGGCGGCGAGCGTGTCTGGAAGGACGACAAGGGGCGCATCCGCGTTACACCGGTGGCGATTCCGGAGGCGGACAAAAACACCTGGCCGGCCGACTGGGAAGAGGCGCTGCATGACCGGGCCAATGAATCGATCGTCGAAATGTCCAAGAAGGCCAACGGCAAATATGGCAACGTCTATTTCGAAAATGAGAAACAGGCGTATCCATCGGCCATGCTCGATTTTCTCGGCGGCAACCGCAAGCCGGCGTTGCAGATGCTCCAGTCGAACGATTCCGAGGGATACAACAAATACACCAACATGGTGGACTTCTATCCCTGCTTCACGCTCAAGGGGCAGATGCGGAAGTATTACTTTTTCGGACCATTCCTGAGCGATGCCTATCGCGAGAAATTCAAGGAAGGCGCGAAAATCTGGACCGAGACCGACCCGGCCAAGCGCCCGATGGCGGGCATGCCGAAAGATCCGAACAAGCGTCCCGGCGACAACGGCTGGATGCCGGATGCGACGGGCGCCAGCGTTGATACGCGCTCGACCGACAATCTGCGGGCGATGCGAGAAGTGAGCGTGTACCTGATGGCCGAGGAGACCGGCAATAAGGCGGTGGCCGATCTTTACAAAGGCAAGATTCACACCTGGTCCACGACGCTTTATCAGGTTGGCATGGGGGAATGGGACTCAAACAACTATCTGCATCACACATTTACCGCGTACCTCAATCTTTACGATTTTGCGAAGGATGAGCAGACGCGGCGCATGGGCAAGGGGGTGCTCGACTGCATCAGCGCCAGCGCGGCGCTGAAATATTGGCGCGGCGATTTCGGCGGTCCGTCGAAACGCGATTACGGCGGCAAACTCGCCTACGGCACAAACGCGGCCGTCGGGTTCGCTTATTATTTCGACGATTCACCCGCGCCCGTGAAGCACGACCGCGATGACGTACACACCATCACAAGCTGGTATCGCCCTCCCGCGGCGGTAATGAATCTGGCGCATAAGAACTTCGCGAAGCCCGTCGAAATCTTTGCCACCAAACCGAAATACGACGCCTGGAACATGAAGGCCGATGAAGGTCCGGCGAATTTTGAGACGCAGTACATCGCAAACACCTATCAGCTCGGCTCGCTTACCAAAGGCTCTGAGGGGGATCAAAACGGCTTCAAGCTGATGGCATTCAACTCGAAGCGTGGCGCGGATGATCTTTATCTTTCAACCGCGGCCGGGACGGACCCCAAGGCAATATCCACCGGCAGCGCGGGCGGCGATGAAGTGGTGCAGTACCGCAACATGGCGATTTTCGTGAATCCCAAGCCGGGCGCGCCGTTTCATCTGTTTCTGCCGAAAAGCGCGCAGGTTGAGCAGCAGGGATCGATCACCTTTATAAAATTCGAGAAGACCTGGCTGGCGTTGCATGCGATCAATGTTGCAGCAACAGATACGAAGACCGAGGTGCTTGAGGACAAGAAGGCGGCCGCCGGGAGCGGCACTGATGAGATCATCGATTTCAAGGGCACGCAAGGCGCGAAGCTGAGCGGATTTGCGATGGAACTGGGTGAGCAGGAGTCGCTCGGTGACTACGCGGCATTCAAGGCCGCAGTCAGCAGCAAGGCCAGGCTCGACCTCTCTGGCATCGCCGAGGGCGCAGTCGGCTACACCGGCGCCGGCGGCGATTCGATCAGGATGACCTATGTGGCGGGCGACCAGCCAAAGCTCTGGCGAAATGGCAAGGAACAAAACTGGAAGGATCGCTGGGCGCTGTGGGAAGGCGCGCCGGATTCGCCCAATCCGTCACCGATCAGCATGGGATGGCGCAAGGGAACGCTGCATGTATCGGCCGGTGGAGTGACATTCGAAGGCACGCTCACGCCAGAAGGCGATTACGCGTTCAACAATAAGTGACCTCGAATGATTGGCGGCTGATCCAGTGCGGTCGGCTGATTGCGGCGTCAATGCCCCTTGCCGAAAAAAGCCTTAAGCGAGTCATAGATGTCATCCTTTGAATTGACCCGACTCGTCAGCACCGTCGGATTGGCACGCAGGTGCTCGTGCAGCACATTGATGAAGTTGCCGCTGCCGTAGGCGCTGGCGACCTGGCAATAGCCGAACATGTTTGAAATCGGCAGAAGCTGTTCTTTCAGCAGCTTGACGCAGTCGCGGCTGTCGGCCTCGGAACTGTTGTCGCCGTCGCTGAAATGAAACAGATAGATGTTCCATTCATCCGGCGAATAGTGCGTATCCAGCAGCGCCTTGCATGCGCGAAACGCGCTGCTGATGCGCGTGCCGCCATCCTCGCGGAGGTGATAAAACGTGTGTTTGTCCACTTCGCGCGCCTGCACGTCATGGACGATGTAGCGGCTTTCGATTCCCTCGTAATTCGTACGCAGCCAGGTGTCGATCCAGAAGCTCTCCAGCCGCACGAGCTCCTTCTGCTCCTCACCCATCGACCCGGAGACATCCATCATGAAAATGATGACAGCGTTTGATTGCGGGCTTTTCACTTCCTTCCAGCTTCGATACCGAATGTCCTTTTTCTGCGGAATAATCACCGGATCGTCGGGGTCGTAGCTGCCGATCATGATCTGCCGCTTGAGCGCTTCCTTGAAGCTGCGCTTGAAGTGGCGCAACGAATCCGGACCAACCTGCCGGATGCCGCTGTATTTGTCGCGCAGCGTCGTGAGGCGGTGCTTGCCGCGCGGCTCAATGCGCGGCAGCTTCAATTCTTCGCTCAAAATCTCGGCCAGTTCGTCGAGACTGAGATCAACCTCCATGAGATGCTGGCCGGGCTGCGTGCCGCCCTGGCTGCCGTTGCC
>JBBQCK010000278.1:0-4843 GCA_038318605.1 Tepidisphaerales bacterium
CCGCGCGGAGGTTGCGCCGGCGCCCCACCGGGCGCTGATTTTATGCGCTCGGGCCAACGGTTAACTTTAGATCGATGGCCGGGTCCGATTGCATCTGCTGGCGGAGATGTGTAGCGCCGGCCGGCCGAACTTTGTCGGGCCACCGTTGCAGCAGAAGAGCTTGCGGGCGGACATATACGAACGCGCCCTATGAGGACTGTTTTTCGCCGGGCGGGATTTCCATTTCGGGATCCCCCTCGACCAGATCCTGGGCGAGGCGCGTGAGAAAGAACTGCAATTCCTGCTCCGCGACGGACGCCGGGAGGGGATCCCGCAGGTCATATTGATGCGAATGATCCTCGGCCGAGTCGTCGCCACGTTTTTCACCTTCGGTGATGATGTGGTGTTCGAATGTCACTGCGTCCTCGTGGCTCTGGCTGATTACCAACTCTCCCCAACGCCATGCAAGATGCACCCGCATGGAAAGCTGATTTCCCCAGGTTGACACGCGATGAACGACCTTGTTCTGCGCCATGAATCGTGTCATGGAATCGATGGCGGGTAGCACGGCTTTGTTCAGAAACTCGGCATAGTTGTCGTTATATTCCTGCTGACTACGCAGGGCTTCGCGGTCTGCCTGGAGCTTTTCGCCCGGCACATCCCGAAAAGGAACAACACGCGACAACCACCACTTCGCAAACGACTTGTCCAGCATGGCTGGAATGATACGGGCAGTGGGCGATGGGCGGAATGGAAGCGGGCAGGCACAGACGCCAGCCGGCGCGGGCCCAAGGCGGAACGGCACAGTGGCAGCGGCCGATCGGCTTTGATCAATGTGTAGCGGGAAGGGTGCCGTGGATATTGAGCGCGGCAGGGGGTTTGAAACTCCGGGCAGCGATCCACCTTCGGCCAACGGCTTTCTTTCGCGCTGCGTACCACCTGGTGCCTACAGGCTACGATCACTCAATACACCACGGCCATCGAATCCTCGATCGCCTCGATCACCTGCCGCACATGGAATGGCTTTTTGAGGAACCCGTCAAAGCCGGTCGCATTCAGGCCGCGGCTTTCGTCCTCGGTCATCTTGCCGCTCATGGCGACAACCTTGGTGAGCTGCAAGTCTGGATTGCTCTTCACCTGCTTGCAGACAACCCGACCATCGACGTCGCTTAGGTGCATGTCCACCAGCATCACATGCGGGCGGAATTTCTCAGCGACGATGCCGGCCTCGAAGCCGCCCTTGGCGACTTCGACTTCATACTTGGCTTCATCCTCGAGAATCTTCTCCAACACCTCGACGATGTCCTGTTCGTCATCGACGATCAACACGCGCGTTGCGCCGGTCATCAGGCCATTGAGCGGCATTCCGTGCTGTTTCATGAAGCGGATCAACTGGTTCAGCGGAATGCGCCGATCCTTTGAACCTGGAATGCGATATCCGCGCAATGCGCCGGAGTCGAACCACTTACTCACGGTTCGTGGCGCGACATTGCAGATTTTCGCGACCTCGCCGGTCGTCAGGACGTCTTTGGTCTTGTTGGTCGTCGTCGTGGTGCTCATCACTTGTCTCCCTTGTCCGTTCACCTCTGGCGTTGCTGCTTCTTATATCGACCTGCCAAGCCATCCCTTTAGACCGGACGCGCAGGAAATGCCGGCCGAAGCGAAAACGCTGGGAATGACGGCGTTATCGGACAGCGCAGGGCTGTGAATCGCGGCGCTGCGTCGCGTACCCACACATCGTCCGCTAATAGCGCGGCGCACTGGACGAAGGCATTTCAAGCGGCATGATCGACATTTGGCGGCCGCGCCCGGTCTTCGCGCGCCGACCGAAAACGTCATGCATATTCTTTACGTCCACCAGAATTTTCCTGCCCAGTTCGGCCACGTCGCCCGGCATCTGATTCGCTCTCGCGGATGGCGCTGTACGTTTTGCTCGCAGACCGCGGCGGGTGTTGTCGATGGAATCGAAAAAATACAGTACTCCCTAAACGGCGGTGCAACTCGCTCAACGCATTATTGCTCGCGCACATTTGAAAACGCCGTCTGGCACTGCGACGCGGCGTTTCGCGCACTGAAGGCGCGGACTGATATCAAGCCTGATCTCATCGTGGGCCATTCGGGTTTTGGATCCACGTTGTTTCTGCGCGAGCTGTACCCCGGCGTGCCGGTCATCAACTTTTTTGAGTATTACTACCTCGCTCATGCCCCGGATTCGGACATGGATTTCCGGAAGGACCTGGGCTGGGAGGTTCCGGAGATGAATTATCTCCGTTCGCCATGTCGCAATGCGATGATCCTGCTTGATCTCATCAGCAGCGAGGCCGCCTATACGCCGACTGAGTTTCAAAAGTCGCGTTTTCCGGCCGAGTTTTTGCCCAAGCTCAACGTCATTTTTGACGGTGTTGATCGAGCGGTCTATCACGGCTTCAATGACACACTGCGCCCGCCGCACGACCGACGCGAAACCCGCACGATTCTTGGCCGGCAGGTTTCCGCGACGACGCGAATTGTCACCTACGTCAGCCGGGGCTTTGAGTCGATGCGCGGGTTCGACATCTTCATTCGCGCCGCCAACCGCATTGCTCGCGAGTATGCCGATTGCGTGTTCTTCATCGTCGGTGAAGATCGTATCGCCTACGGCGGCGACAAGGCTCACATCGAACCACACGCGTCATTCAAGGAATGGGTACTGGCGCGCGAACCGCTGGTGGACGCCGATCGTTTTATCTTCACGGGACGGCTTACAACCGAGCATCTCGGCCGGCTGCTCGCCTGTTCCGATCTGCACATTTACCTGACGGTTCCGTTCGTGCTGTCATGGTCGATGATGGACGCGATGAGCTGCGGCGCGGTGGTTCTCGGTTCACAAACCCCGCCCGTAGCGGAAATGATCCGCGATGGCGAAACCGGCTTGCTCACGCCGTTCTTTGACGTCGATGGCATGGTCATGAAAGCATTACAGGTGCTGCGTGATCCGGCAGAATTTCGACCAATCGGACGCGCGGCCGAGGCGGCAATCGTTGAGCGTTACAGTCTTGATGCCGTCTTGCCGCGGATGATCGCGCTCTATGAATCCACCGTAAACCGCACAAATTCGCTGCAAGTGTTAAAACAGGAAAGATATCCGTTTTCGAGTGGCCGAGGCGTGAAGGCGTAAGGCCGGTTACGGATCACAATTTCGACTGAAATCCCAGCGTTTTGCCGGCCCCTAGCCTATCTGGTCGGCCATGGACGTGTGGCCGGAGCGCCTATAATGCGGACGACCGACCGCGCGCCATCGGCGGTGTAGTATGGTTGCTGGAGGGGCGTTCGCCCCGGCGGTTTTACGAACGAACCAGCTTGAACTTTTGGGACGTCAACGCGTTGACGTTCGCTTGAATTGTCGCGAAGCCCTTGATCCGAGAGATAAATGAACTTTTGGTATGCACGACGCCAACGAATGCTGAAGCCTGGACGCCGTTTGCTGGCCGAGCCGCCGCCAGGGTATGCGCCTGCCGGCGCTGTTTCCCATTTTGAAAACCTTGAAGCACGCCAGCTGCTGTCGGCTGTCCTTTCCAGCGGAACGCTCACCGTCACGGGGACCGCCGGCGCCGACACAATCTTGCTTGCACTAAATGCCGGCAACATCGAAGTTAACGACGGCTCGGGTGACGGGCCATTTGACGCTGCCAGCGTAACTTCCATTGTCATCGACTCCGCCGGCGGCAACGACACCATCACTATTGGTGCGGGAATCATCGGCGTGTCGGTCAATGCAGGCGCGGGGGACGACACCGTAAACGGGGGCGATGGCGACGACACCATCACCGGCGGAAGCGGCAACGACGAACTGAACGGCAACGGCGGCAGCGACACCTTTATCGCCCAGGACACTGAGGCCGATACGCTCAATGGCGGATCGGGCTCGGATACGGCTCAATCGTTTGACACCTTCGATACGCGCATCAGCGTCGAATCGCCCGCCACCGCGCCGGAGATCACCATTACTCGCGTGGGCGTCACCTACGTGGACAACTCCACGACGCTGGCGTTCGGTTCGGCCACGACGGGCGGCACTACCGTTACGCGCACTTTGACCGTCACCAATGATGGCGACGCCGATCTGACGATATCGTCGGTCACCGTACCGACCGGCTACACCATCACGACCGCGCTCCCCGGCACGCTGACGTCAGGGCAGGCGGCGCCGCTCAGCGTGCGGCTCGATACTGCTGTAGCCGGCACGAAGAACGGCCTCATTACAATCAACAACAGCGACAGCGACGAAGGCACTTTCCGCATTCCCGTTACGGGATCAGTTGCCAATCCGACCGCGCCGGAAATTACTGTCTCGCGATTTGCTGTGAACTATCTCGATGGAGTGACGCAGTTTGATTTCGGCACGCTTGCACAGGGCGACACGGCAGTCGTGCGGACATTCACGATCACCAACGATGGTGATGCGGCGCTGACGCTCGGAACGGTAACGGCGCCGACAGGGTATACAGTGACGGCGCAACCGGCCGCTTCTGTGGCGGCGAACGGCGGCACGACGACTTTTTCCATCCGGTTCAACACGACGACCGCGGGAACAAAATCCGGCACCGTCAGTTTTTCGACAAATGATTCAGACGAAGACCCCTTTGACCTTCCGATCACCGGCATCATCGCGCCGACAGCGCCGGAAATCGCCGTCACGCGCGGGGCGACCAACTTTGTCGATGGAACGACGTCGATTGATTTCGGCACCGCCGCCGAACAGGGAACCACCGTCAGCCGGACGTTCACCATTACCAACAGTGGCGATGCTACACTGAATCTGGGAACGGTGACGGTGCCGGCCGGGTTTACGGTTACAGATCAACCCACGGCAACGGTGGCGGCG
>JBBQCK010000279.1:0-4806 GCA_038318605.1 Tepidisphaerales bacterium
CCTGCTTTGCGGCGGCCTGCCGGTCGGCACCAGTACACTTCTGCTCGGGCCGGCCGGCACGGGTAAATCGACAATCGCCACGCAGTTCGCCGTATCCGCCGCCAAAAGCCACAAGCGCACCGCAATGTTCGTCTTCGACGAAAACATCGGCACCTTCCGCACCCGCTCCCGTAAGTTGGGCATCGGTATAGAGCCTCATCTCAAGAACGGCCTGCTCTCCGTACAACAGGTGGACCCTGCCGAACTTTCATCCGGCGAGTTTGCCGCAATCGTCCGCCGGGCTGTTGATGGCACGGATGGACATCCGCTCCCGGCCAGCGTCGTCATCGTTGACAGCCTTAACGGCTATCTCAATGCCATGCCGGAGGAAAAATTCCTCACCGCACAACTGCACGAACTTCTCGCCTACCTTGGGCAAAAAGGTGTGGTGACACTGCTGAGCGTCACGCAATCCGGCATGGTCGGCAGCTCGATGCATTCGCCCGTCGATACAACCTACCTCGCCGACAACGTCATACTGTTCAGATATTTCGAGGCAGCCGGCCATGTTCGGCGCGCCATCTCCGTCGTGAAGAAGCGCAGCGGCGAACATGAACTGACCATCCGCGAACTCCGCGTCACCAAAAACGGCATCGACATCGGCGAACCGCTCACTGATTTTCAGGGCGTTCTGACCGGCGTACCAACTTACATTGGCAAATCCGGCAGTCTCATCCCAAAGGCCGACGATGCAAAATGATCCGACGCCGGCAAGCCTGCCCGACGATACGCGCATACTTCTGCTTCCGCCGACCAGCCGCGACGCCGAGGCCATTGGCAACCTGCTCGAGCGAGAGGGATTGGCGTGCGCCGTCTATTCCACCCTCCGCGCCCTTTGTGATGACATGACCCGCGGCGCCGGCGCAGTCGTTGTTTCGGAAGAGGCGATCCTGGCGGATCCTTACGCCCTGGCATACTGCGTCAACAATCAGCCGGTCTGGTCCGACCTGCCGATTATTGTCCTCTCACGCTCCGGCCACGAAAAACCCGCGACCGCCGCCCTGCTGTCGCGGCTGGGAAACATCAGCGTCCTCGAAAGGCCCGTACGGCTGACAACATTTATCAGTCTGGTGCGCACGGCGCTGCGCGCCCGCGAACGCCAGTTGCAGGTGCGCGATCACCTCGCCGACCGGCGCCGCGCCGAAGAGGATCTGCGCCACAGTGAACAGCGCCTGCGTCTTGCGGTGCAAACCGGCAAGCTCGGCGTGTGGGAGGTCGATCTGCGAACTGCCGAGTTGACCTGCACACCCGCCTGCAAGGCGAATTTTGGCCGACCGGCGGATGCGCCATTTACCTATGAGGATTTTTGGGCGGCAATTCACCGCGATGATGTTTCCGCCACCCGCGCCGCCGTACAGCGCAGCGTACGCGAACACATCGAATACGACATCGAATACCGCAACGTTTGGCCCGATGGCTCGATCCACTGGGTCCTGGGGCGAGGCCAGCCGTCCTACGCGGAGGATGGCACGCCGCTGCGGATGGTCGGCGTCACGCTCGACATCACCGAACGCAAATCGATCGAGGAACGTCGTAACGCCCTGCTGGAGGCGGAGCGCGCCGCACGCGCAGAAGCCGAGCGCGCCGGCCGGA
This sequence comes from Tepidisphaerales bacterium, assembly GCA_038318605.1. Lineage (GTDB taxonomy): Bacteria > Planctomycetota > Phycisphaerae > Tepidisphaerales > Tepidisphaeraceae > JBBQCK01. The sequence continues at coordinate 1,633 of JBBQCK010000279.1, forward strand.
TGAAGGACGAGTTTCTTGCAACATTAAGCCATGAGTTGCGCACGCCGTTGAACGCCATTTTCGGCTGGGCGCAAATCCTCAAATCCGGCGCATCGACAGCGGAAGATGTCTGCGAAGCGGTTGACGTCATCGAACGCAACGCCCGCGCGCAGACGCAGATCATTGAAGACCTGCTCGACATGAGCCGGATCATCTCCGGAAAAATCCGACTCGACGTCCAGCGCGTCGATCTCGCAGCAGTAATTCACTCCGCGATCGAAACGGTTAAACCCGCCGCCGACGTGAAGGAGATTCGCCTTCAGACCATACTCGATCCCCGTGCATCACTGATCTCCGGCGACCCGAATCGCCTGCAGCAGATATTGTGGAACCTTTTGTCCAACGCCGTGAAGTTCACGCTTCGCGGCGGGCGCATTCAGATTGTGCTCGAACGCGTGAACTCCAGCCTTGAGGTGCGCATCGCCGACAACGGCGCCGGAATCGAACCGCAGTTCCTGCCGTTTGTTTTCGATCGATTCCGCCAGGCCGACGCCACTACAACCCGCCAGCACGGCGGCCTAGGACTCGGTCTGGCAATCGTCAAGCAGCTTGTCGAACTCCATGGCGGCTTGATTCGCGCCAGCAGCGCCGGCAAAGGCCATGGCTCGACCTTCGTCGTCTCTCTGCCTCAGTCGGCCATCGAATCCGAGGCCGAACCCGCACCTCCGCGCCGACATCCATCAGCCACACCCGATACGCCCAAAACCGACGCGTGCGTTGAAATATCCGGCCTTAAGATTCTCGTTGTCGATGACGAACCCGACGCCCGCGCATTGCTCCGCCGCGTTCTGGAAGACTGCGATGCAATCGTCTTCACTTCGTCAAGCGCCGAAGAGGCCGTCGCCGAACTCGAAAAACAGCGTCCCGACGTGATCGTCAGCGACATCGGCATGCCCATCGCCGACGGCTACGCATTAATCCGCCGCGTGCGAGCCCTCCCCCCCGAACGCGGCGGCCGAACACCCGCCCTGGCGCTTACCGCCTATGCCCGCGCTGAAGATCGTGTAAGCGCAATGGTGGCGGGATTTCAACACCACCTCTCCAAACCCGTCGCCCCAAATGAACTGATCGCCATCGTCGCCAGCCTGACCGGCCGAATCTCGGGAAACTAACGCGGCAAGACCACCATGCGGGACAGCCTCCCTCTCCGGAGAATCCGGCGGATCGGGGCGGGGCCGTCCAGTTGGGGGCTTAGCACTTCTTCCCACCCTCAAAATTAACCATCCACATTACGCCAAAGCGATCCTTCGCCATGCCGAATCGTTCGGCCCAAAATGTTTCCGTCAGAGGCATAACCATCTCGCCGCCCTCGCTCAGCGCCGCGAACAGCCGCTGGGCCTCTGGAATGTTCGGCACATCAAGCGACAGCGCAAACCCCTTAAACTGCGCATTTCCCTGGACTCGTCCGTCAGACATCATAATTGTCGATTCGCCCACCCGAATGCTCGCGTGCATGATTTTTTCACCGTGCTCTTTGGGCAGATTTTTCGCCATCTCCGGATCGGGGGCCTCTTTCATGCGCATCATCATCAGCAGCTTTGCGCCGATCGCCTTCTTGTAGAACTCAATCGCCTCTTCGCATTTGCCTTCGAAGAACAAATAGGATTGCACCTGCATAAGTTTTGCTCCGTTGAGGAATGAATTTCGCCGGCGCACCGACGGCTCGACCTGAACCGCGCCGCCACATTCTGCCAAAAACGCGCGCCTGTCGCCGCTCTATTTTCCCTGTCGATCGGCGATCTCATCCCGCAGGCGTTGTTCCTTATCGCGTAATTCGGGCGTAAATGCCTCTCCAAAATCCTCAGGCGAAAACACCTGCCGTAATTCAACCTCGCACTCGCCAGGATGCGGATTCGGACAGCGTTTCAACCACTCAATCGCCTCGGCTTTCGATTTGCATTCCCAGATCCACAACCCCGCCACAAGCTCATTGGTCTGCGCGAATGGCCCGTCGATCACCGCGCGACTCTCACCGGTAAATCTAACCCGTACGCCTTTTGAGGACGGATGCAGCCCCTCACCGGCCACCATCACTCCCGCCTTGACCAATTCGTCATTGTAACTCCCCATTGCCGCCAGCAGCTTTTCATCCGGCATCACCCCCGCCTCGGAATCCTTCGTCGCCTTGACCAACACCACGAATCGCATGTGCCTCTCCTTATTAACAGCAATGTATTCTACTGAACCGGAGAACCCGTCGTCACGGCTTCTTTTTCTCCGGCAGCGTCTCAAGCCGCGCGTCCATCGCCTTTTCATCCTCTTGCGGAGAAAACGCGAACGAGCCACCCTTCTTTCCGCCATCGCCCAGCACAATCTGTTTGTCCTCGATTCGCGGAACGCTGTTTACAAAACTGTGGGCCACGATCTTGGCGCCCTTGCCGCCGGCCGGAATTTCCGCGGAACCCTTTGCCAGATGCTTGATCCATCGCGGTTCGCCGCTGGCCGCATCAAACGCCGCCACGGTCACGCCGCCGTCAAGCTCCACATGCGTGCCGGCCGACGCCACCACCAATCCATTGTCTTCACAAACCCCATAGACCGGCCACGCCGACTCAAGCTGGCCATTGATCCCGACCCAGCGCTCTGCCGGCGCAAGCATGTATTTCCACTTCAGTTTTCCCGTCGCCGCTTCGACGCCGTAGACGCATCCATCGTGCGATCCGAAAACCGCCATGCCGCCCAGCACCACCGGCCGCGCCGAGATTCGACCGCCGGCCGTCACACTCCACACCACCTCTTTGCCGCGCCGCCCTTCAAGCCGATGCTGGTGGATCACCGCCACAAGCTGCAATTCCCCGGCAGTCACCGGCGCGGTTTCCAACTCTGCCGCGCGCCACTGCCGCGACCAATCTTCGGCAATCGGACCGGCCGGTGGCGTATTCGCCGCGCTCAGCGCCACCGGGCTGCCTTCCTGTTTCACCAACCGCCGCGCAGGCGCCATCGGCGTCGGTGCCGCTTCTCCCGTCATCGCCTGAAACCCGCGCAACTGTGTCACGCAGCCACACGCGTTTGGCGTGAAGTAAGTCATTCCGTTGGCGGGAATGTTTCCCAGCGAACACCCAGACCGCGCCACCGAAACCTGCTCGCCCGAGAAATCAGATTTGTAATACGCCGCCATGCCAAAAAGGAGAAAAT
>JBBQCK010000280.1:0-4776 GCA_038318605.1 Tepidisphaerales bacterium
GACAGCAAAGTCGATGCGGTTGGCGCATGCGTGGGTGTGCGCGGCAGCCGGATTAAGAACATCGTCGATGAACTGGGCGGCGAGAAGATCGATATTGTTCGATGGAACGAATCGTCACAGATTCTGATTTCCAACGCACTAAAGCCGGCGGAGGTCGCCGAGGTAAGCCTCTGTTTCGAGCTTGGCCGGGCGACGGTAGTGGTGAACGAAGACCAGCTTTCGCTGGCGATCGGCAAGCGAGGGCAGAACGTGCGCCTGGCGGCACGGCTGACGGGATGGGACGTGGATATTCTCACGCCGCCGGAATTTCAGGCCGGCGTGCAGCGCCTCGATGCCACACTGAAGACAATCGAGGGCGTTACGCAGGAAATGGTGGACAAGATCGTGGCGCTGGGGCTGATCGACGTGCGCGATATCGCAGAAGTGGGCGCTGGCCCGCTGACTGCGGAAGTTGCGCTGGAAGAGTCATTGGCAACGGCGATCGTTACGCGATGTGCCGCCGAGGCAAAAATTGTCGCTGTCGAGCAGGAAGCCAAGAAGTCGGCCGAGGCAAAAGCTCGCAGCGAAGGCCAGCGTGCCCGCAACGCGTTATTGGGCGCCGTTGCCGCCAGCGCTGCCGAGGCACAGGCGGCGGCCAACGGCAGTGCGGCTGCCGCGCCCGAAGCTGCTACGCCCGAAGCGGCTGTAGACACTCCGGCGGAGTCGGCCGAATCCGACGATAGCGAAGCATCGAGCCGCATGCCCGGCGCATTCGAGGCGGCCGAGGGCGGATCGCCTGAGACGACTGTGCATCACGAATCCTCGGTCGTTCCCAGCAGCGACGACCTTTCGCCCGAGGAACAGGCGATGACGATAAATGGCAATCAAAGTGAGCCGGCGGCGAACCCCGGCGTGGTGGACGACGAAGATTCCGAAGTGGCGGCGCTGGCCGAAGGCCGCGTCGAGCCACCGGCGTCGGGCGAGCGGCCCTAACGGGCGGCCTAGCGTTGTTTGGCGAGATCCCGACGAGAAGGCCGCGATAACGCGGATGTTTTGCAAGTGCATGAGCGGTACGCCAGGTGGCGCGCTGCCAGGAGTCGGTCGATGGCATTTGATGGCCGCCGACGATTCCGCACAACAGCAGTGAGAATTGGAGATTGTTTTGGCTAAGGTACCAGGCGTCAAAATCAGCGAGCTAGCGAAGGAATTGGGCGTTGCGAGCAAGGAGATTCTCTCCCGGCTGAAGTCCGAAAGCCTTGGCGAAGCCAAGACACACAACAGTACGATTAAGTTCGGACTTGCGGCGACGGTGCGCGGCTGGGCGGCCGCCGGCCTGCTCGAAGGGTCCGGTGGCGGCGTTGCAGTGGATGAAGAGGGCGAAGAGGGCGACGAGCCAAAGCGCAAGGCGCGCCCACGATCCCGCAAGAGAGCTGACACGAAATCCACGACCGACGAAAAGCCGGCTCAGGAAGAAACTTCGGATAGGCCCACCGCGGAAACGCCTGCCGAATCGCCAACACTCGACGAGCCAGCGATCGCTGCGCAGACAGTCGCCGAGATCTCCGCGCCGGAGCCGACCGCGCCTGCGCCGCCGCAAGCCGATGGTCTGCGGCTTGGAGGAGAAGAACTGGGTGGCGGCCTGGCGCCGCGCAAAACGGCAGTGACGCCTGCGGCGCGCCCCGCTTCTGCGACGCGCCCACCCGTCCGTGGGACAGGAACACCCTCGAATCTGCGGCCGCCCACGCCGCCGCTGCGCCCGGCCGTGAGTCTGCTCAATCGCGCCACGCCCGCGCAGCAGGGCGCCCACGGCCAGCCGCAGGCGTTTACACCGAAACCGGCGACGGTTCAGGGGCCGCGCGTCGTTCGTATCGAATCGCCGGAGCCGGTTGCGCCGCCTCGCCCGCGCCCGCAGCGTTCCGACGGCCCGGCCGGGCCTGCGGGCACCCAACAGGCCCGCGCCCGTGGTGGCGCAGGCGTGCGCCCGACGGTCTTCATAGATGACGAAGCCCAGAGCGAGGAAGAAAAGAAAAAAGCCGCTGCCAAAAAGGGAGTCAAGAGCCTTTCGAGCCGGCGTGGTCCAGATGGTCGGCGCGGCGAGGCCGAGGAAAAGCTGCGCGAGTTCACAGAGGCCGACATCATCGCCCGGCGTGATGCGCTCAATGCTGCCGCGAGCTATCGCCAGACATTCGATTCGCACCTGAAAAAGACCCAGGGCCGCGGCACGCACCAGATTGCGCAGTCGGCGACGCAGAAGGGTGAGCCGGTTCAGATCGAGGAGCCGATCACCGTCAAGACGCTTTCGTCGGCGCTTGGAATCAAGAGCAGCGACATCATTCGCCGTCTTATGCAGCAGCGGATCATGGCAACCGTCAACCAGTCGCTCGACGCTGCGACCGCTGAAATGATCGCCCTCGAATTCGGCCTTGAGCTGCGCATCGTTCAGCAGATCACTGCCGAACACCAATTGCTCCTGGACCTCGATCAGCGGGAAGTCGTTGAAGCGAACCTCGTTCCCCGGCCGCCCGTGGTCACAATTCTGGGGCACGTTGACCATGGCAAAACAAGTCTGCTCGACAAAATTCGCAACGCCAACGTGGCGGCCGGCGAAGCGGGCGGCATCACGCAGCATACTGCGGCGTGGTCAGTTGAAACAAAGGGTTCCGACGGCACGATGAAGCGCGTCACGTTCATCGATACGCCAGGTCACCAGGCCTTCACAAGCATGCGCGCCCGCGGCGCCAACATGACCGATGTCGTTGTGCTTGTTGTTAGTGCGGCCGAAGGTGTGCAGCCGCAGACGATCGAGTCGCTCAATCACGCACGGGCGGCAGCGGTGCCGGTCGTCATTGCGATGAACAAGATCGACCGCCCCGACGCCAACCTGCAATCCGTGCTCGGCCAGCTCGCCGGCAACGGCGTGAACCCGGTTGAATGGGGTGGCGATGTCGAAGTCGTCAAGACCAGCGCCACCACAGGCGAGGGTATCGCGGACCTCATTGAAATTCTGGATTACCAGACTCAGCTTTTGAACCTGCGCAGTGATCCGACCCTGCCGGCGCGCGGTGTGGTGGTCGAGGCGCGCATGGACGACGGTCTTGGGCCGATCGCGACGGTGCTTGTGCAGGATGGCACGCTTCGGGTCGGCGATGTTGTGCTGGCGGGCGCGGGTTATGGCCGCATCCGATCGCTTTTGAACGATCGCCGCCAGACGATGCAGGAAGCCAGCGCCTCGACGCCGGTCATCGTGTCGGGCCTGAGCGTACTTCCCGGTGCCGGCGACAAATTCTATGTTGTGGATGACCTGGACACCGCCCGCAAGATTGGCGTAGAGCGCGCTTCTCGCGTGCGCATGACGCAGCTTTCATCGGTCGGCCGGGTGACTGCGGCCAACCTGCTGGACACTGTCAAGGCCAATGAAGCCAAGACCATCCACCTCATCATCAAGGCCGACACCCAGGGCTCGATCGAAACGCTCGTTGCCAATGTCACGGGCCAGAACACCGAAGAGGTCAAGGTGCGGGTCATTCACTCGGGCGTGGGGCCGGTGAGCGAAAGCGATGTGGAACTGGCATTGGCGACGCGCATCAATCCGGAAGATCCGCAGGCGCATCGCAAGGTTGGCATCATCGCGTTTCATGTGGCGCCGGAAGACACCGCGCGAGCGCTGGCCGAACAGAATCATATTGATATCAAAGTTTACCGCGTTATTTATGAGATTTTCGACGATCTGAAAAAGGCCCTTTCGGGGATGTTGGCACCGGAAATCCGCGAGAAACACCATGGCCGGGCAGAGGTGCGGAAGATATTCAAGGCATCGCGCATTGGCAGCGTGGCGGGCAGTATGATCACCGAAGGTCACATTTCACGCGGCAGCCGCATCCGGCTGATTCGCAACGGAGCCATTGTGACCGAGGATCTGACAATCGAAACGCTCAAGCGATTGAAGGATGACGTCCGCGAGGTGAAGAGCGGCTTCGAATGCGGCATCAAGCTTGCAGGATATGACGACATCAAGGAAGGCGACGTATTTGATGCCTATGTGCGCGAGACGATCGAGCGAACTCTTTAACCCAAGGCGGCTTGCCGCGGCGCCATCGCGGGCGCGCCGGAATACATGACCATCGGCGTTCTGCAAATGGAAATACTCGCACACGACGCGATGTCCCTCAAGGACAAGCGGCGCGTGGTGAAGGGGCTGAAGGACCGTCTGGCCCACGGGCGAAACATCTCGATCGCCGAGGTGGGTGCGCTCGACGAACATCGCAGGGCGCTTCTGGGCCTTGCCATGGTCGCAAACGAGCGTCGATATGTTGAAGGCGCTCTGGCAAAGATCGTTGATCAGGTACGCGCGACCGTAAACTGCGAGCTTGGCGATTATCAGGTTGAAATGTTGTAGTGCGCCGCGGCGTACGATTGGTTTCAGAAAGCTTCGATGTCCCGACGCACCGAAAGACTTGGCTCGACCATCCGCCAGGAACTCATGGTAATCATTCAGCGCGAGCTGAACGACCCGCGGCTCACTGGATTTCCGACGATCACCCGCGTGAAGGTATCGCCGGATCTTTCCGTCGCCGACGTTTATGTGACGATCATGGGCACGCCTGGCGCGCAGTCGGCGGCGCTGAATGCATTGCGCCATTCCGCCGCTGTGATGCGCGGCAAGCTGCTGAAGATGCTTTCGATCCGGCAGGCACCGATGTTGAAGTTTCATGCTGATGATCAATTGCGTCGCGAATTGGAAGTTCTCGAGCTACTGGAAAAGGTAAGCGAGGAAAACCGAAAGCTTGACGAACAGCG
>JBBQCK010000281.1:0-4751 GCA_038318605.1 Tepidisphaerales bacterium
GACCCGCCCGACCGCACCGTAGTCCACCAGCCGGTTCGCATCCTCCGGATCGACAATCTGCACCACGGCCCGCGGCTGGGGAGCGTGATAGATGATTTCATAATTGTCGGCGGGGTTGAATGGCTTGTGTGTCGCCAGCCCCATCAGCGTGTTGCCGTACGTCGGCACGAAATCCACGCCGGGACAAAGTTCCTCGCGCGCATAGCGGTGAAATTGCGGCGTCAGCTCCGTGCCGCCGCAAAATATGCCGGTGATGCCGTAATGCGCCAGGTCGATTTTGTCGGCCAGCGCCTCGAGTAATTTCGGCGTCGTGAAGATGCAGCGGATGTTGTCGTGGCTGCGCAGGATCGTCAGCGCCTGATCGATACAATGCTGCTTGTAAAGGGTTGCTTCCTGAATCTCTCCTCGCTTGATGAGTTTGATGACCCATCGCGGATCGAGATCGACGCAAAAGCTGATTCCGCCGCGATGCTGGGCAAGATGTTCAATTGCCAGCCGCAGCCGCCGCGGCCCGCTCGGCCCGAGCATGAGCCAATCGCTGCCCCGTGGAAATGTTGTATCGCTCAGCGTATTGCTGAATGTTTCGTAATCGATGCGAAAATCTTCGATCTGCAACCGCGATTTGGGCACGCCGGTCGAACCGCCGGTTTCAAACACATACATCGGCCGGTCTTTCAGGCCGCGCGGCAGCCAGCGCCGCACCGGCCCGCCGCGCAGCCAGTCATCCTCGAAATGGCCGAAGATTTTAAGGCCCGCAAATCCCTCCACATCGCGCCGCGGATCGAGCCGTCGCTCCGCCGCGAAATCGAGCCAGAACGCACAGCCCGTGTCAGGGTTAAAATGCCACGCCATCAGCTCGCGCACATGCGCATCGAGCTGCTGCCGGGCGGCGGCCGCTTTTTGTTGGAAGTCTGCCATCGGGTTCATTCGAATGTGGACTTTCCGCCGCCATCAATTCTTCGGCGCGGCGATCGCATATAGATATTCGCGATTGAGCAGATACAGCACGCCGTTGGAAAAAACCGGGGAGCAGTAGGTCGCGCTGCCGGTGTTTTCATGTGCGATCTCGCGAAATTCCTTGTCCACCGCAAATACCTCGAGGTCGCCATCCTCATCACATAGAAACACCTTTCCATCGGAGATCATCGGGCTGCCCCAGATCGGCGCTTCCAGATCGTGCGTCCAGTATTGCTTGCCGGTTACGGCATCAAAACAGTGGATGAATCCGCTGAAATCCGGCGCAAATGCCAGTCCATCCGACACCGCCACGCTGGAAATCGTGCGGTTCATGCGCTCGCGAATCTGTAATTTGCCATCCTTGTTTGTGTCCTCCCCGGCAAAGTGCCATATCACGGCGCTGTTCGGATTCGGCTTGCCGGGCGTGCGGCCAAGATCCCCCATCAGTTCTTCGCCCACTTTTGGCTTGGGTCGATCATCGAGTTCGAGGCTGACATCGCCGGTTTTGGTGATGTCCACGCACCACACGTGCCCTGGCCCTTCGCCGTGTTCCGGATCCTGGCCGGTGGCGATGTACATTTTGTTGTCCACGATCACCGGTGTGGCGATCACCTCATTGCGCGTCGATGGATAAACCGTATCCTTCGGATTGGCGTCGAATTTCCAGATGATCTCGCCGGTCTTGTGATCAAACGCGTAAATCCAGGAATCCCCCAGCGGCGCGATCACCAGCGTGTGTCCATTGATGTCCGGCGCGATCGCCACGCTCGCCCATTGCCCGTGGAGAATGTTTTCCCCCGGCGCGTTGTTCGACCAGACCACCTTGCCTGTGTTTTTGTCGAGGCAGACGATCGCAGGCGCCTTGGGCGCGGGCACGTTCTTGTGCGTGTCATCGACACCGTTACCGGTGATGATGTAGATGTAATCGCCGACGGCCGCGACCGACGAGCTTGTCATATTGTGCGGAAACACGCCAAGCTCCGCCATCATGTCCAGCTTCCAGAGCAGCTTCGGCTCGCCTCCATCCGATTGCAGCGCTTCGACGTCGTAGCAGACCACTTCGCAGCGGTTCGTCGCGTACCAGATGCGATCCCCCTCCGCGTAAACCGTCGCGCAGAGTCCTTCCTGCGGCCAGTCATTCACGCGCCCGGCCTTCAGCTTGGCGTTGTATTGCTGCCACAGAAACTTGCCGTCGCTCTCGCGAAACGCCATCAGCACGCCGCCATCATCTTTGGCTTTCGGGTCGCGATGGGCCTCGTTGTTGGTGCCAATGTATACAATGCCCCCTTTGATGGTCGGGTTGCCATAGCTCTTCGAGCCGACCTGCGCCTTCCACTTCACGTTCTTTCCGTCCTCGACGTTGAATTCCGTCGGGGGATTCTTTTCCGGCGTGACCATGTTGCGCGAGGGCGTGCGCCCCCACATCGTCCAGTCTTCGGCGCTCAGCTTCCCCGCAAAAACCGCCAATGTGCCGGCCGCCATACTGATCGCGCACCGCGACAAAATTGATTTCGTTCGATTATTCATGGAAGCATCTCGGCTGAAGCGTTGTCAGTCACCAGCACGTTATCGTAATAGATATTGCTCTTGAATGGCGTCACAAGGGAATGCCCAAACAGACCGGGATTACCGCTGCGATTGGGCATCGGATCCGCAAGTTCAATTGTCCACGCCTCCGGCTCTGCTTCACCCGCAGGCCACACCTTGCCCCGCGCCACCGCGCGATCCTTGTACTGATCGACGCGCAGTTTCATGCGATACCAGGTGTCCGGGTTCCAGGCGAAGGGGATCTGCGTCTGCAAGCCCCCCGCCCCGCTGAGCTGCGTCGCCAGCGCGCCCGACCACGCATGAATCTGTACACGCTGATGGTTGCCATAGATCATCAACACATATCGCTGATTGATGACACCAGGATCGGGAACATAGATCCGCTCGCCGCTGGCGTCGGAATGCACAACCTTTCCCGCCCGCACATCCGCCTGAATGGTGTAATTGCTCATCGACTCCACGCCAAAATTCGTACGGGCGCGATAGTAAAGGTCGATGTTCGGAACCTTGCATAGCGCCTTGCCGCCATCGATTTCCTCGACGGCAAACTTCCCGCCCGCCCCGAGCCAGGTCAGCGGCGGGCGATCGATCGGCGCTTTTTCAAAATCAAATTTCCACGGCAGCGGTGGCATCACCCGCACCCTCGCCACGCCGCTGATATTGCCCGCTTTGGCGTATACCCCGCCGCCTTCGTGCTGTCGTGCAGCGCCGGCCGTGAAGGTGCCGTCAGGCGCAACCGCGCCGCTGAGGTTGCCAACCATTGTTGGCCCGGTCGCCGGTGGCGCCATTACCGGCCGGGTGGCGCCCTCAACCGCCTGCACAGGCAATGTCGTAACTGATTTTGGCGGCGCCGGCATCAACAGTTGCCCGACCGACCATTGCACGTCCACCCCCACCTTCGCCGGCCGACCGATCGCATCGAACCCCGCCACCGCAAATTGCCGCTTTTCGCCTGACCGCATCGCCCAATCCGCCGGCGTTACGCGCAGCATCGCCAGCGTGTTGTCCCCGCCCTCCGCCTCCGCTGGCGGGGTCGGCAATGGATCCTCAACCACCTTGGCGTCCTTGTCACCGATGCAATAAGTCTTGTCGGCCGCGCTCAGATAAATCCGGCCATTGGCGATCGCCATCGAACCATAGATCACATACTCCCGCCCCGGCTTCTCCTCTGGAAGTTCAACCGAACTAACGATTTCGCAGCCCTTGTCGCCCGGCCGAACGAATCGAACCCGTCCATTCGCCTCGGCCACATAAATAATCCCATCCGCAGAAACCAGCGACGCCTTGCCAATCGTGCCCATTCGCTTCTGCCAGAGCTGTTTGCCCTCGGCCTGATCGAACGCATGCAAAATCGCGCTGTTGTCAAATACATAAAGCCGCCCGTTGCCGATGGTCGGTGAGGCAAACCCCGCCTCAACGCCATCCTTGCGCCATACCTGCTTGGGCACGCCATTCACCAGATCGCCCGCGTCGATGCAGATCACCGCGCCATTCAGCGGGTTGTCGAGATTGACCTCGCTGTGCGTGATGTAGATACGCGTTCCATCAATCAGCGGCGTCGTGTTCAACCCTCGCTTGGACGCCTGAAATGTCCAGACTTTTTTACCCGTGCGCGCCTGAAAGGTGTGCACGCCGCCATCGCCGGCGGCGGTGATAATCAGGCGCTGGCCGCCGATGACCGCCGACACCGGCGTCGTGTACGGTGCATCGACCGGCAGCCCGCCGGTACCCACCGTCCAGTTCAACTCACCCGTACGTTTATTGAATGCGAACAGTCGATGCTGCGCTCGCGCATTGTCGCCCCAACCAAATGAAACCTCGCCAATGATGACCTGATCCTCATCCAACAGCGGCGAAGGCGTTCGCCCGCCAAAGGTCGAGATCATGCCAAACTCTTCCGTCATCTGCCGCTGCCAGAGCAGCTTCCCATCCGCGCCATTGAAGCACATCAGATTGCACTGCGATCCGAGTGCATAAACATTTCCAGTCTCCGGATCGCCCGTCACGCTCGACCACCCCAGCCGGTGATAGGGCACCTCCGTCTGGGTCATGTTCATCGCATATTCCCAGATCTTTTCGCCTGTGTTCGCGTCGAGGCAGAGCACCGTTTCCTGCGTGCGCGGGCCGACGACGGATGTATTTGTCTGTGCCACCTCGCCAATTCGGCTGAGGATGTACATGCGACCATTCATCACCACGGGCGAGCTCATGCCGCCGTGAGGGCTTGTCCACAGGAGGTTTTTGCC